>CAYSPN010000498.1:0-12465 GCA_964432895.1 uncultured Candidatus Kuenenia sp. | reverse complement strand
TTCCGCAGACGGAGCTGCTTGGGCGCCGCCGCGCCGGGCGTCAGCTCGGCGAAGTCGGACACGCTCGCATTGCGGCGGCCGGGACTGGTCGGATTGTAGGTGCGAATACCCATGGGAGTACGACTGCCTTCAGAACAGATTGATCTTGGAATCGGGCTTGAGCGTGACGACCGCCTTCTTCCAGGCCTTCGTGCTGGTTCGCCGCATGCGACTGCGACGCATCTTGCCAATACGATTCTGGACGGCGACCTTCTCGACCTTGACGTTAAACAGCTCTTCAACGGCGCGACGAATGTCGGCCTTCGTGGCCTCGGTGACCACCTCGAACGTGTAAGCGTTGTAACGCGTGGCGCGATGCATCCCCTTCTCCGTCACCAGAGGACGGAGAATCACATGATGCGGAGCGAGCCGCGGAGTGAACGCCGGAGGTGGTGGGACTGGAACAGCCATGACTTATTTCTCCTTCTTCGCCGCCCGCTTGGCGGCCTTGCGGACACCGGCAGGCTTCGACGCAGCGGGCTTCTCGGCCTTCGCCGCTCCACGCCGAGCAGCAGGCCTCTTGCCGGCAGCCGCCTTCTTTTCGTCCGCCACCTTCGCAACCGACGCCCGGAACGCATCAATGGCCGCGGTGGTCATCAACACCGCACGCGGCTGCAGCAACGACCAAGCATTCAGATCGCCAACAGGCGACACCGACACGCCGTCGATGTTGCGGGCACTCTTCCAGAGCATGTCGTCGTGCTTGGCAGGAGCAACCAGCACGGTCTTCTCCGATATGCCGAGCGTCTTGAGCAGTTTTGCAACGACCGCCGTCTTGGGAGCGCCAAGCTCGAGGCCGCTGACGAGCTTCACCTCGTCATCAGCCAGCCGAGCCGCGAGAGCCATCCGCGTGGCGGCCCTCAGCGCCTTCTTCGGCATTCTCCAGCCGAAATCACGGGGCCGCTTGGCGAAGATATGGCCGCCACCCCGGCGCGTACCGCTCCGGCGGGCACCGGCACGAGCATTACCCGTGCCCTTCTGCTTGTAGAGCTTTTTCGTGGAGCCAGCGACCTCGCCGCGATTCTTGGTGCGAAAGGTCCCCTGCCGCTGGTTTGCCTGGTACATCACCACGGCGTCGTGCAGCAACTGCTTGTTCACAGACGGAGCAAGCTCGGCCGGATCGATCTCGTACGATCCGACCTGCTTCCCGGAAATGTCGTAGACGGCAAGATTCACTTGGCACCCGCCTTCTTCTTCGCGCCGCCAGCAGGAGCCGGCCCGCCACGACGCTTGACCTTGTTGGTCTGCCGCACCACCACATAGCCACCATTGGGGCCAGGCACCGCCCCGCGAACGAGCAGCAGATTGTTTTCGACGTCGATTCGGAACAACTTGACATTCCGCATCGTGGACCGCTCGTTACCAAACCGCCCAGCCATCCGCTTGCCCTTGAAAACGCGGGCGGGCGACGTGTTCATGCTCGTGCCACCCTGATGGCGGTGCACTTTCTTCACACCGTGACTGGCACGCTGGCCACTGAAGCCATGCCGCTTCATCACGCCGGCCGTACCACGGCCCTTGGTCGTGCCAACGATGTCAACAGCGTCAACGCCCTCGAAGACGCCGACCGTCAGCACACTGCCAACCTCGACACCCTCATAGACGCCGCGGAGTTCGCGAACAAACCGCTTCGGCTCACAGTCCGCCTTTGCCACCGCCGCCACACCGGCCTCCGCAGCCCGCTTCGAACGGCGGCTATCAAGCTTGGCAACATGGCCACGCACAGAGCGACTGGCCAGCCGGCGAGGCTTGTCGAGAAAGCCAACCTGCACGGCGCTGTAGCCGTCACGCTCGACCGAACGCACCTGCGTCACGGAACACGGACCAGCTTCGATCACGGTGACCGGCACCACGGTGCCGTTGGCATCAAACACCTGCGTCATCCCGACCTTGCGGCCGAGGAGGCCCTTCCGACCTGCGGAACCAGCCTTTATTTCTGCAGCCATATGCATCGCCATCGAGACAGCATCCCATGCAGCCAGAAGCATTCCTGCCGCCGGCGCTGATTCCATCTCGCGATCACGCTCGAAGCCGTTGGCTGCGGGAGCGCCCGGGCTGAACGCCCCTGGCCTTACCCACAACGCCTTCCAAGCATGCCGTGTCGTGCGCTCCTAGGTGTGTTGAAAAAGTGGTGAAGTGTGTGGAAGAAAACCAACCATCCCTACCCTGCCGCGGCTACCGCGACGAAGCCTTGATCTTGATGTCAACGCCGGCAGGGAGGCTCAGTTTGTTGAGTGCCTCGATCGTTTTGGCGGTCGCCTGAACGATGTCGATAACCCTCTTGTGCGTGCGAATCTCGTACTGCTGCCTGGCCTTCTTGTCGATGTGCGGGCTCGAGAGCACCGTGTAGCGCTCAATCCGCGTGGGCAGCGGAATGGGACCGTGCACTTCGGAGTTGGTCCGCTTCGCGGTGTCGACGATTTCCGCGGCGCTCTGATCGAGCACCACGTGATCGTACGCCTCCATACGAATCCTGATGATTTCTTGTGTCGGACCGGCCACGAAAAAACTCCAGTAACCCAAAAAAACTGAGGATCGAAACGGAGAAACAGTCAAAAAAACGGACAATCAAGGCGGTTCGGCGGCTGCTCATCGCACGCCCACACAGGCTGTTTTGCCCGGCAGGACCGAAGAAAAGCCTCCGAAAAGGCTTTTTTCTGCGACCCCCTCCTGCGGCCAAAAGGCACCGCGGGGAGTCGCTGCGGATGAAGAAGGAAATCTATGGTCACCCATGACCGGTGTCAACACACCGCTTTTCCGCGGCCAAATCCTCGCCCCGGACGCCTTTTCTCCTCTGCCGTCAGACGAATGCCTCGGCCGTTTCGGCCGGGGCGGGCCCGTATTTCAGCGGTGCCATCGTGAAACTTGCCCGTCCCTGGCTCACACTCCGCACCGCCGCCGAATAGCCAAACATGCTCGCCAGGGGCGATTCCGCCGTCAGCACGTTCATCCCACCCCGGATCTCGGTGTTGGTAATGATCGCCCTCCGCTGCTGGAGATCGTTGATCACGTCGCCGAGGTGCTCCTCTGGCACCGTCACCTCCACCCTCATCACCGGCTCGAGGAGCACCGTGCCAGCCTCGCTGAGCATGCGGTCGATGCAATCGGCGGCTGCCATCCGGATCGCCACGTCGGTCGGCAGCGGCTCCGGCAGAGGGCTCTCCAGCACTACGATTCGCACCGCCCAGAGCGGACAGCCCTTGAGTCCGCCGCGTTCCGCGCTCTCGCGGACCGACTGCGTCATCGTTGCGGCCGCGGCGGCAGCAGCCTCCGACTGCGGAAACCATCCCTGCTCCACCGTCACGCCCGCCTGCTCGCTGGTCGGCTCCGCTCGTACCGTCACCTCGGCCACGAGCGTCTGCCCCGCCACCTGCCGGTTGACATGGCCGGTCACGGTCACCGTTCGGGCGAGCGTTTCCTTGTAGCTCACCCGCGGCTTATGCACGCGGCAGCGAAGGTTGAAATCCCGCTCGAGCCTGTGCCGAATGACCTCCAGGTGCAACTCACCCATGCCGGAAATCAGCGTCTGGCCAGTCTCCTCGCTCTCCACCGCCCGGAACGTGGGATCCTGTCGCTTCATCATCTCCAGAACATCGGCCAGCTTCTTCCGCTCAAGGCTGGTTTCCGGCTCGATCGCCATCGAAATGACGGTCTCCGGAAACTCGATCTGCTCCAGAAGAATAGGGTCATTCGCATCGCAGAGCGTGTCGCCGGTGATGCTCGACCGGGGCCCGATGACGCCCACGATATCCCCGGCCTCGGCCTGCTCGATCTGCTCACGGCGGTCGGCCTGCACATGCCAGAGTTGGGCGATGTTTTCCTTCTTCTGCCGGAGCGGATTCCACGCGCGGCTCCCCGCTTTGAGCGTGCCGGAATAGACCCGCACGAACGAGAGGTCGCCGTGTTTCTCGGCCACGATCTTGAAGACGAGCCCGCAAAACGGCGCCTTCGGGTCGGCCTTTCTCGCAATCACCGCCGGCGCCGCCGCAGCTTTCTTGCCGGCGGCGAGCTTGGACGGATCGATTCCCTCGACTGGCGGCACGTCGGCCGGGCTGGGCAGATACCAGGCCACCGCGTCGAGCACGGGCTGCACGCCGATGCAGTCGAGCGCCGATCCGCCAAGCACAGGCACCACCTGTCGGCGAATCGTCGCCTGCCGGATCGCCTTCCTGATCACGTCCACGGGGATCGGCGCGTCGCCGAGGGCCAGTTCGGCGAGCTCTTCGGAGAAGTCGAACAGCGTCGACACCATCTGCTCCCGCCATTCAGTCGCGACGTCGGCCAGCTCGGGTGGAATCGGCGACTTCGTCACCGTGGCTGTGCCGGCACCACCGGCCAGGGCATCCTCCTTGGAGGGGAAGGTCAGCAGCTGCATCTCGACGAGATCGACGAGGCCCCGGAAGGGATTTTTGACGTGCGGCGGTCCGAGGCCCAGCGGCACCTGCAGAACCAGCGGCCGGGCGGACAGTCGTTCCTCGATCTGCTTGACCGTGCCGAAAAAATCGGCTCCCTCGCGGTCGAGCTTGTTGACCAGCGCGATCCGAGGCACGCCGTATTTGTCGGCCTGACGCCAGACGGTTTCGCTCTGGGCCTCGACCCCCTCGCGAGCGGAAAACACCACGACCGCTCCGTCGAGCACCCGCAGGCTCCGCTCCACCTCGGCCGTGAAATCGACATGCCCGGGGGTGTCGATCAGATTCACCGTGACATCCTGCCAGCGAAACGTCACAGCGGCGGAATAGATTGTGATTCCCCGCTCCTGCTCCTCCGGATCGAAGTCGGTGATCGTGGTGCCGCGATCCACGTCGCCGAGCCGATGGCTCGTCTTTGTGAAAAACAGCAGCCGCTCGGTGAGCGTGGTCTTGCCCGCATCGATGTGGGCGATGATCCCGATGTTGCGAATGGTTTCCAGTTGCCGACTCATGTCGCTGCCTCCATCACATCTTGTCGACGGTGCCGATGCCGAGGAGCTCGAGGCCTTGGCGGAGAATACGGCCTGTGAGATCGCAGAGGGCCAGGCGGCTGCTCCGCTCTTCCCCCTCGGCCTTGAGCACAGGGAGGGCGTCGTAGAAGCTCGAGTACCATCCCGCCAGTTCGTAGAGCCAGGCCGTCAGCACGTTGGGCCGGTAGTCGATTTCCACGTCCTCGAGGGCCTCGCCAAACCGCACCAACTCGAGTGCCAGTGCCCGCTCCTGCGGGGTCGATAGCGAGATGCGCTCGACCGAATGCCGCAGCGCCACGCGGTCGATCCCCCCCTTCGAGAAGATGCCCTCGACCCGCGCCACCGCATATTGCATGTAGGCCGCGGTATTCCCGGTCAGCTGCAGCATCTTGTCGAAGCTGAACACGTAGTCGGTGGTGCGGTTCTGCGAGAGATCGGCGTATTTGATCGCCCCCATGCCGATGATCTCGGCGACGTGCCGCTGCTCCCCAGCATCCATACCGGCAGCGGAACGGCCTTGGTCGCCATCGCCTGCCTGCTGTGGTCGGTCGCCTGCGTGCTGCATTGTGCCTGCCCGCTCCACCCCCTCGTCGAGCAACGATTCCAGGCCGACAGTGTCGCCGGCCCGCGTCTTGAACGGCTTTCCATCCTCGCCCAACACGGTGCCGAAGGCGACGTGGACGAGTTCCACGCCGTCGATCCGCTGGCGGTCGCCACAGCCCCAGAGCTTCGCAGTCGCGAACAGCTGCTCGAAATGCGGGCCCTGCCGGCTGTCGACCACGTAGAGGATGCGGTCGGGCTTCCAGTGCTCCATTCGCCACTGGATCGTCGCCAGGTCGGTCGTGGCATAGAGAAACGCGCCGTCCGCCTTGCGGATCAGGAAGGGGGGCGCATCGTCTCCGTTCAAAAAGATGCCGATCGCACCGCGGCTTTCCCGGGCCTTCACGGCCGGATCAGCCATTAACTCCGCGACCACCCCCGCCAGCATCGGCTGAAAAAAGCTCTCGCCGAGCGCGTGGTCGAACGAGACGTGCAGACGCGAGAAAATGCGGTCGATCTCGGCCCTGCAGAAGGGCATGAACTGCTCCCAGAGGGCCCTATTCTCAGGGTCGCCCTCGTGCAGTTTCGCCGTTTCGGCGAGCACCTCCCGGCCGGTGTCCGGATACCGTGCCGCGAGGGCCGCGGCCTCGGGATCGCGGGCCAGTTCCTCAGGTTTGGCGTCGGCCACCTTCCGCACCAGCCGGTAGAGCCGGGCTAGTTCGGCAGTCAGTTCGGCGGTTGGTGTTGTGCTTGGGTCGGCCGCGAACCGGGCGTCGTCGCGGCAGTGCTTCCAGCCCCAGAGGATCATGCCGAACTGCGTTCCCCAGTCACCGAGATGGTTGTCGGTGATCGTGTGGTGGCCGCGAAATTTCAGGATCTTGGCGAGGGCGTCGCCGATCACCGTCGAGCGAATGTGGCCCACGTGCATCGGTTTGGCGACATTCGGCCCACCGAAGTCGATGACGATCGTCTCCGGCTCGGCGACCGGCGCGACTCCCATCCGCGGATCGCGGACAGCCGCAACGACCGCCCGGGCCAACGTATCCTGGCGGACACGAAGGTTGATGAAGCCGGGGCCCACCGGCTCCGTCGGCATCTCGAACAGGTCGCCCACGTCGAGCCGGCGGATGATTTCCACGGCCACATCCCGCGGCTTGAGCCCCGCCCGTTTGGCCAGCGCCATCGCCATCGTGCCGGAATAATCGCCAAATTTCGGGTCGGCCGTCTCGCGAACCTGTTCAACGAGCCCCGGCAGTTCCTCCGCCGTGATGCTGACAACGCCGTCCTCAGACAGCCGCTCGAGGGCCGCGTGGAACATGCCGCGGAGAGCCCCGCGAAACGTGGACCCCATCAGGGGATCCTGTACCGCCGCGCGGCCCGGATCGCCGCCCGCCGCGGTCACCGTGCCGTCCCCGTGGAAGAGGCGGCGGCAGGCAGTGGCACCGTCTTGCAGCCGCTCCAGAGGTGTTCGAGATCCCAGTATTCACGCGCCTCGGCATCGAACAGGTGCACGACCACGTCGCCGTAGTCGAGCACGATCCAGCGGCCCTCTTCGTAGCCTTCGCTGCCGCGACGGGTGTCGTGCATCTCCTTCTTCATGACCTGCTCGATCTCGTCGGCCATGGCATGGAGCTGCCGGCGGCTCGATCCGGTGGCCAGCACGAAGTAGTCGAAGACGTCGGTGAGCCCGCGCAGGTCGAGGACATGCACATCGGTGCCACGGGTCTCATCGGCGACACGCGCCGCGGCGAGCGCCCGCACGCGGGCGTGATCGGGCCTGGATTCAGCCTTCTGGGTAGTACTCACTGCGGTCATGGCGTCCTCGGTCATCACGTTCTATGGCATCGCTTCCTGGATGCGGTGCGAAAAAACAGCCGGTGAAACGGCGGATTCTACCCGGAATTTTCAGGCCTGCCCAAAGACCTCGGCCATCACCGTGCGCAGGCCCGTTCTGCCGCCAGCGCGATGCCGGCGAGAACCAGTTCCGGCATCTCGATCGCCCCAGGCAGGGCATCGCGGACGGCACCGCGCCAGCCGCCCGTCAGGATCACGTCGGCCTCCGCGCCGATCGCGGCCCGGGCCTCCTCCACGAGCCTGGTGATCGCCCCGCGGATCCCCCAGCCAATCCCGGCGGCAATCGCCTCCTGCGTCGAACGACCGGGCATGACCGGAGGCGTTGTCTGCTCGAGCGCCGCCACGGCCGGCAGCCGGCTCGTCCCTTCCGCGAGCGCCCGTGCCATCAGCGCCGGCCCAGGCAGGATGGCGCCCCCAAGGAAACAGCCGGCTGGCGATACGAGGTCAACGGTGGCAGCAGTGCCGCAGTCGACGATGATCACGCCACGTCCCGGCCGCCTGACGAGGCCGGCAGCCGCGGCGGCCGCCAGCCGATCGATCCCCACCTTGTGAGGCTCGGCGACGAGCACCTCCAGCGGGAGATCACCATGCACGATCCGCCGCTGCCTCAAGGCGCGATGTCGTGTGGCGGAGAGTTCGGCGATGGCGGCCTCGAGTCTGGCTGCGGCGGCGTCATGCACGCTGGCCACGAGCACCACGGCGGTGGTGGGCACCGCCTGATTGAGCCAGTTTTCCAGGTTGGCAGGCCGAAATCCGTGGCTGTCGAGATCCTGCCGTTTCGTGATCGTCGGGAGCCGTCGCCCTCCCACGGCCGCAGCGTCGACACCGTGGTCAGACACCACGGCCAGCTTGATCCGCGAGTTGCCCACGTCGGCCAGAAGCACGGTGTCGCCCAGACAAACGGCAGCTTTGGTGGGTGTTGTCACGGACACGCCTCTTTGCCACGAGCTTACGGTGCGTCCAACTGTGTCACGATCGCGTGCAACAACCGGTCGAGCCCCTGACCGGTCACCGCACTGACGGCGATCACGTCACGGCCGATCTGCGCAGCGAGCGTCTCGCGAATCGACTCCGCCTCGGGAAGCTCGGCCTTGCTCACGACCACGATCTCCGGCCGCCGGCCCAGCCGTTCGTCGTAGCGAACGAGCTCGTCGCGAATGGCCCGATAATTCATCAGCGGATCGCTGCCGTCGAGCGGCGCGGGCTCGACCACGTGCACGAGGATTCCGGCTCGCTCCACGTGCCGCAGAAACTCGTGCCCGAGCCCGATGCCGGCGTGGGCGCCCTCGATCAGGCCAGGCAGGTCGGCGAGCACGAAGCTGCGATCCCGCGACACGGCCACGATCCCGAGCATCGGTTTCTTGGTGGTGAATGCGTAGTCGGCGATCTCGGGGCGGGCCCGCGAGAGCCGCGACAGCAGGGTGCTTTTTCCGGCATTCGGCTTGCCCACGAGCCCGACATCGGCAATCACCTTCAGTTCGAGCAGCAGGCGGCGAACCTCCCCCTTTTCGCCGGGAGTGGTCTCGCGGGGAGCACGGTTGGTGGACGACTTGAAGTGGAGATTGCCCCAGCCCCCTGCCCCGCCCTTCGCCGCCACGATCGTTTCTTCTGGCGTGGCCAAATCCTTGAGCACGAGTCCGGTGGTCTCATCGATCACGACCGTGCCCGGCGGCACGAGCAGGACGAGATCCTCGGCCATACGACCATGGCAATTGGCAGGGCCACCCGACTCACCACTGGCGGCCCGCCACTGCTTGCGATGGGCGAGCGGAGCCAGGGAATCAACGCCCGCCTGCGCCCGCATGATCACGCTGCCGCCGTCGCCGCCATTGCCACCATCGGGGCCGCCGAGCGGAATGTATTTCTCTCGACGAAAGCTCTTGCAACCGCGTCCGCCGTTGCCCGCCGCTACTTCAATTTGGACGCGGTCTACAAACACGCTCAGCCAGCGAGCACGTTGACGCGCCGGCCCTCACGGTCAAAACCGACCACGCCGTCGACCAGGGCGAAGAGCGTAAAATCGCTGCCAGTGCCTACGTTCTTGCCGGCATGGAACTTGGAGCCGACCTGGCGCACGAGGATGTTGCCCGCGCGGACCTGCTGGCCACCGAACTTCTTCACGCCGCGCCGCTGGGCATTGGAATCGCGGCCGTTGCGGCTTGAGCCCTGACCTTTTTTATGTGCCATGGTGTCTGTTGCGTCGAGCCGACGCTCCTGCTGGGTGTATTCGTCTGGGTGTATTCGATGCGCGTGTTCGGGAAGGGGGCGGAGAGGGGTTGCCCGCCAGACTGGTCAATGCACCGCTGACGGCCCTATTCGCCTTCAATTTCGTACTTGAAAACCCACGAGTGGTCAATGCCCTCGGGCACTTCCGTGGCCCTGCCGTAGAGGTTCGGCCCCCGCGGCCCGAACAGCCCCTCGAGGAGCTGCTCCCGTTTCTCAGGATCCTGTTGGGACCGGATGGCCGGCCAGATCGCGTTAAACGCGGTGAGCCCATCACTGCCCGGGAGCCGCTGCAGGTTCAGGTCGACATCCTCAAGCGCGGCCACGGTCCGGGCCATCGAGAGTTCCCGGGTCAGGCTGCCCACCCTGGGGGCGGCGGGGCCGAAGAACGCCTCAGCCCACTGCTGCCGCGGGCCACCCGGCGGGGTGGCCGCGAGCTTCTCGAGCACCTTGGCCAGCGATTCGAGCGGCTTCTGTTCCACTGCTTCCGGCGTCAGGTCGATCGCCGCCAACGCCTGCCGCCGCGTGGCATCCCGATCGGCATCGACCGTCGCCGCCAACGCCCGCGAGAGTTGTTCGAAGTATTCGACACCCAAGTCACCAAACACAGCCCGCACCAGCGGCCCACGAGCGGTCGGTTCAGGGACGGCGGCCACCGCCCGCACGACCCTTGCCAGCGGGATCAAGTCGCCACCTCGGGTCGCCGCGCCGTCCTTGTCGGGGACGAGCAGATCCGACCACGCCAGCCCCAGATCCGCGAACCCGGCCACGGGACGGGACTTCACCACCTGCGGTCGCCCCAACGCCTCCAGCAGTTTTCCGCCCAGCGTCATCCGCTCGAACATGCCCGCGTAGCCGACGTTCAGTTCCTCGTCGGCCTCATCGCGGTCGTCGCCGGGTCGCCAAAAGTCGAGCCGCAGGCTCTCCAGGGCATGATCCATTTCGGAGCTCGGCGGCAGGTTCTTGGCGAACGTCGCCCCCTCTGTCTCCCGCCAGCGGATGGCGTTGGTAAGCCCACGCGCCGTGATGGTGAAAAAGTCGATCCGCGGATCGATGTCCTCCCAGACGGCGACCCCCCACCGTTCACCGCCGGGCGGGATGTCGGTGGCGGCCATGCTGGCACTGTCGAAGAGCTCCCGCGCCGGGTCCTCGCGCCGCCGGATCGGCTCCATCGCATTGGGCACGACTCGATCGAGGTAGCTTCGGTAGGCGGTGTCCCCCTCGGCTTCCGTCAGTGGTTCCAGGCTCTCCAACACAAAGTGCGGCACGAAACGCACCGGCGTCTCGAAGGGTTCGACGGTCCGCTTGGTGGGATCATCCTTGTCGATAACGGTGCGGCGGCCGCCGGTGTTTCGCACGCGATAGACGAGATACCAGACTCGCTTACGGTGCATGAGGACTTCGGCCGCGGGCACATCGACGTCGATGAAACGCGGCGGCTTGAAGGCGAACTCAAGGCACCAGATGTCCCGCTGGAACTCGCGGTTTTTCGCCCGTTCGACGAGGGTCGTGTTCGCTGGGGCCTGTTGCGGCTTCCAGGCCTGGTCCTTCAGACCGCGGGTCACCTCCAAGAGATCGCCGCGCAGCACGTGGGAATCGCTGCTGGCACGGGGAGGAATGACAGTGAGCACGCCGGGAGCGAGTCGCCGGAAGCCCTTCTGGACACCCGTGCCGCTTTCAGCCGCCGCAGCCTGTCCTCCATGATCGACCGCCCATGGCAGCCAGACAGCGGCTGCCATGGTGAGCACACAGGCCGCTCCCGTCCGGGCCAATCTGCGGGCCGAGGCCTGGGTCACGGCTGGGCCCAAGACCCGCCAAACGCCTCGGAAAATCATGTTTTTCAGCAGCATTTTCATGATATCCATGGCCGGTTGCCTCTCGGAAATCCTAGCGAAAATCGGCACCAAAGGACCAGCTGCGGCAAAATTTCACCAAACACCCCACAGACCCTTGCTTGCCTAGACTTCCCAAAGCAAAATTCAACTGTGGCCCGATCTGCCTTACCGAGTCGGCCCAACGGCAAAAACCCACTCCTCGCCGGAATATTGGCCTACGCCGCTGCGGCATTCCGAAAGACACTTCAGTTCTTCGAGTGCCTGCCCCCTACCGCTCAATCAAACTCCCCCTCTCGCCTTTCGGCATCTGACACGACCATGCTGGAACGGAATCGCCTACAGCCTCCCCGCCCATCCGCCCCGTCGCAGACGGCCGTCGGGTTTGATGGCCCCACGGCCGGGTGTGGCGGGCTGTTCGCGTCGGCTGAGGACTACGACTGCACGGGCATCCTGGCGGGGGTCGATCCGTGCGAATCCCGGTATTGGTGGATGCCCGAACTCTTCACCTCGGCGATCGCGGCGGGCGAATCAGTCCTGGCCTCGATCGCTCCGGAAGCCGCTCCGGAAGCCGCAGACGATTCCTACGGCGGCAGCCGTCGTTCGGGCCTGTTGGAGCGACTGATGCGGGCCGGTCAGGCTGCCCGTCGCACGCCGTCGCGAAGCACCGCGGCTGCCTGATCGACTTCGGCAGCGAGTGCCGCATAATCAGCGGCACCGTGCGAGTCGGGTGCGTAGTCGAAGATCGACTGCCCAAAGCTCGGCGCCTCGGCCAGCCGGATGTTGCGGCGGACGCGTGTCTCGAAGACCTGGGCCGATCCCCAGGCCGGATGCCTCTTCTCGGACGAGGCAAAGAACGACTGCACGTCGCGGCCGACTTCCGAGGCCAGCCGCGTGCCCGCCTCATACATACAGAGCACGACGCCAAGCAGTCGCAGCCGCGGATTGACGTGCTCCGACACCAGTTCAATCGTCTCCAAGAGTTTGCTGAGACCGTGCAAGGCGAGGAAATGCGGCTGCAGCGGCAGCAGCACC
>CAYSPN010000497.1:0-11075 GCA_964432895.1 uncultured Candidatus Kuenenia sp. | reverse complement strand
GGATCCCGAGCGTTACGCCGCCGCGGCGTCAGCGAGGGAACTCGTACCGTCCCCGGCGGCGTGGCACCAACGAAAGCCGCTTGAGCCAGCGGCCGCGTTCCACGACACTGCTCCCACCATGAACACACGCACCTTCGGACGGACGGGCTGGCAGGTTTCCGAAATCGGCTTCGGGGCCTGGGGCATCGGCGGCGGGCAGTGGGGCGGCGCCGACGAGGCCGAATCGATGGCCGCGCTCCACAAGGCCCTCGACTGCGGCATCACTTTCTTCGACACCGCCGACGTCTACGGCGACGGCCTCAGCGAACGGCTGATCGCCCGCCTCCGCCGCGAACGCTCCGAGCCGTTTTTCGTGGCCACGAAGGCGGGCCGGCGGCTCAATCCCCACACGGCCGACGGCTACAACGCCGCGAACCTGACGGCCTTCGTCGATCGCAGCCTGAAGAACCTCGCGACCGACCGCCTCGATCTCGTGCAGCTCCACTGCCCGCCGACCGAGGTCTACTACCGCCCCGAGGTCTTCCAGGCCCTCGACGACCTCGTCGCTGTCGGCAAGATCCGCCACTACGGCGTGAGCGTCGAACGGGTCGAGGAGGCACTCAAGGCGATCGAATACCCGAACGTGCAGTCGGTGCAGATCATCTTCAACGCCTTCCGACTCAGGCCCGCGGAGCTCTTCTTCGAGGTCGCGATGCGGCGGCAGGTGGCCGTGATCGCACGGGTGCCGCTGGCCAGCGGCCTGCTGAGCGGGAAGTTCTCCCGCGCCACCGAGTTTCCCGCCGACGACCATCGGGCATTCAACCGCGAGGGCGCCGGCTTCGACCGGGGCGAGACGTTCTCCGGCGTCGACTACGAAACAGGCCTCGACACCGTGGAGCGCCTGCGGTCGCTCGTGCCGCCCGGCGCAACACTTGCACAGTTCGCACTCAAGTGGATTCTGTCGTTCGAGGCGGTGTCGTGCGTAATCCCAGGAGCCCGCCGGCCGAGCCAGGTGGAGGACAACGCCCGCGCCGCCGACCTGCCGGCCCTCCCGATCGAGACGCTGGCTGCGGTGCAGGAGATCTACGACGATTGCGTCCGCCCGCTCGTGCACCATCGCTGGTGATACGTGCTCCCACCCGCATTCCCTTGCTGGCGCTGCGGGCTTGGATGACACCCTCGCCATCCAAGCCCGACGCGCAAGCGAGGGACTCCTCGCCGACGCAGCGCCAGGACCGGAGGGCCGGGTCAGCACCAGCGGGCGGAGGCCCGCCAAGCTGGGGCGGCAAGGATGGCCGAGCCCAGCGTTACGCCAGCATCCCCTTCACCACGTGCCCATGCACGTCGGTGAGCCTGAACTGGCGGCCCTGGTAGCGGAACGTCAGCTTCGTGTGGTCGATGCCCACCATGTGCATGATCGTGGCCTGCATGTCGTGGATATGCACCGGATCGGCCGTGATGTTCCAGGCGTAGTCGTCGGTCGAACCATACACGGTTCCCGCCTTCGCGCCGCCGCCGGCCAGCCACCACGAATAGGCCTTCCCAAAGTGATCGCGGCCCTTGGGATTGGCCGGATCGCCCTGACCGAAGGGGGTGCGACCAAATTCCCCGCCCCAGGCGACCAGCGTGTCGGCGAGGAGCCCGCGCTCCTTGAGATCCTGCACGAGTGCCGCCGACGGCCCCTCCGTGTCGCGGCATTGGGTTGCAAGCTGCGTGAAGAGGTTGCCGTGCTGGTCCCAGCCGGCATGCATCAGCTGCACGAACCGCGTGCCCCGCTCCAAGAGCCGGCGGGCGATCAGACAGTTGTAGGCGAAGCTCCCCTTCACGTGCACGTCGGCCCCGTAGCGGTCGAGCACGTGTGTGGGCTCGTCCGAAAAATCGACGAGGTCGGGCACGCTCGCCTGCATGCGGTAGGCCATCTCGTACTGCGCGATCCGCGTGTCGATCTCCGGGTCGCCGTAGTCGGCCAGATGGGCCGCGTTCATGGCGGCGATGTCATCGAGCAGCGCCCGCCGCGACTCACGGCTCGCGCCGGGAGGGTTCGCCAGATAGGGCACCGGATCGCCGGTGTTGCGAAACCGCACGCCCTGGAACCGGCTCGGCAGGAAGCCGCTGCCCCAGTAGTGATCGAAGAAGAGCTGGCCGCAGCTTTTTTCCTTGTCGGAGGAGGTCATCACCACGAAGGCCGGCAGTTCGTCGGTGTCGCAGCCGAGGCCGTAGCTCATCCACGCGCCCATGCTCGGCCGACCCGGCACCTGCGCGCCGGTCATAAAAAACGTCACGCCAGGGGCGTGGTTCACCGCCTCGGTATGCATGCTCCGCACGAGGCAGATCTCGTCGGCGATGCTGCCGATGCCCGGCAGCATCTCGCTCATTTCGATGCCCGCCTTGCCATATTTTTTGAAGCCCTTGATCGGCGCGACGACCGGCCACTTGGCATAGCCGCTCGACATCGTTGAAAGCCGCGTGCTGCCGCGGACGCTCTCGGGAATATCCTCGCCACCGCGGCTGATCAGCGCAGGCTTGGGATCGAAGAGGTCGACGTGCGACGGCCCGCCCCCCTGCCAGAGCATGACGACCCGTTTTGCCGTGGGCGGATGGTGCGGCAGCCCCGGCAGGCCGGGCGTGCCGCGGGCCTCGGCGGAGCTGCTCGCTGCCGGTGCGTCGCGGTTGAGCAACGATGCAAGCGCCACCGAGCCGATGCCCAGCCCGGCCGAGCCGAAGAGCCGACGGCGGGTGACCCGCTCGATGTTTTCAAGGTGGAGGTCAGTCATGGGTGGCTACTCCCGCGTCAGCGCCTCGTCGAGATTGAAAATGCCCAGGCAGACGCTGCTCAGTGCCGCATGCTCGGCGAGGTCGAGCGACTCGTCGCGGCTGCTCTCGCCCACGCTCAGAAGCTGCTTCGCCGCCTCGGCGTCGGCGCGAAACGCCGCCAGCTGCCGCTCGTGCATCCGCCGCAGCGCGGTCATGTCGTAGTCGGTCGGCCGGCGGCCGAGCACGCGGCGAAAGGCAAACGCGAGCCGCACGTCTATGTCGGGAGATGATGCCATGGCCTTTTCGGCCAGCACGCGCGACGCCTCCACCCAGGTCGGGTCGTTCATCGTGGTGAGGGCGTGCAGCGGCGTGCAGGTGCGGCCGGCCCGCACGTTGCACGTCTGCCGATTGGCCATGTCGAACATGTTGGCCGGGTTCACCGTCCGCCGCCAAAAGGTGTAGAGGCTGCGGCGGTAGAGGTCGCTGCCATGCGACGCCGGATAGGTAAAGTCACGTTCCTTCGTGATCGCCAGCGCCTCCCAGATCTGATCGGGCTGATAGGGATAGACGGGCTGGCCGCCGAGCCGCCGGTCGAGCAGTCCGCTGGCCGCCAGCGCCACGTCGCGGAGCACCATCGACGGCATCCGAAACCGGCTGGCCCGCGCGAAGAGACGGTTCTCCGGATCCTTCGCCAGGTGGTCTGCGGTCACCTTGCTGGCCTGCCGGTAGGTCGCGGTCGTGACCAGGAGACGATGCATCTGCTTCTGGCTCCAGCCCCGATCGCGAAACTCCACCGCCAGCCAGTCGAGCAGCTGCATGTGGATGGGATACTCGCTCTGCACGCCCATGTCTTCGGTTGTCTTCACGATCCCGATGCCAAAAAAGTGCTGCCACATGCGGTTCACCTGCACGCGGGCGGTCAGCGGATGTTCCGGCAGAAAGAGCCACTGGGCGAGGCCGAGCCGGTTGGCCTGGCTGCCAGCAGCAAGGGGCGGGAGAAATCCGGGGGCTGCAAATGTGAGCTTCTCCCCCTTGGGCGAGAGGTAGTCGCCCCGGTCGAGGATCTTCGTGTCGCGGGGCTTCTCGTCGCTCATCACCATCACGCGGGGCAGTTGATCCCCCTTGTAGTCGTCGAACGCCTTCTTGGCGGCTTCATACTTCACGACCTGCGGCAGATCTTTGACGATCCCCGACTTCACCTTGGAATCGAAATGGCTACGGAGCTGGTTCTCGATCGATTTCTTCTCGTCCTCGGTGCGGTCGTTCTCGGGCTTCCGCAGCAGCGGGGTCAGGCTGCGGGAAAGGTCGTTGCCGTCGGCCGGCTCGCCATCTGAAAAGAGCCCTGCCTTCCAGGCGGCGTAGGCGACGTCGATCATCGGCTTCGCGTCCCCTTCGAGCGCCTTCATCGCGGCCTCGAGTGCAGCGAGCTTCGCCTTGTTTTCCTCCGAGGGAAGTTCGACGACCGGCGGCGCGACGCGGATCCGCGCCGAGAACCGCGTCGGCACGCCTGACTCGGGGACGCGGTTGAAGGCGTCGAGCAACGCGTAGTAGTCGGCTTGAGTCATCGGATCGTATTTGTGGTCGTGGCACTGGGCGCAGGCCATCGTGAGGCCGAGCCACGTCGTGCTCGTCGTGTCGACCCGGTCGAAGAGGTTGTTGAACCGCTGCTCCTCGGCGATCGCGCCCCCCTCGCCGTTCAGGAGATGGTTGCGGTTGAAACCGCTGGCGATCTTCTGCTCGAGAGTGGCCTGCTCGGTGGCAGCAGACGGCAGGAGATCGCCCGCCAACTGCTCGGTGGAAAAACGGTCGAACGGCATGTCGGCATTGAAGGCCTTCACCACCCAGTCCCGCCAGATCCATTGCCAGGTGTCGCCATCCTGCTGGAAGCCGTTGGAGTCGGCGTAACGGGCGGCGTCGAGCCACGAGAGCGCCATTCGCTCTCCATAGTGCGGGCTCGCGAGGAGGCGGTCGACCAGTTTTTCATAGGCCTGCGGATCGGGGTCGGCAACGAAGGCATCGACCTCCTCGGGCGTTGGCGGCAGGCCGACCAAATCAGCATGGAGCCGGCGGATGAGCGTGGCGCGGTCGGCCTCCGGCGACGGTTTCAGGCCAACCTGGTCGAGCTTCGCGAGCACGAACCGGTCGATGTCGTTCTTCGCCCAAACGGCGTGCTTCGCCTCAGGTGGCTGCGGTCGCACCGGCGGCACGAACGCCCAGTGCGGCGTGTAGATGGCCCCCTCCTTGATCCAGCGGTCGAGGAGTTTCTTCTGGTCATCGGAGAGCCGCCGGTTGGAATTCGGCGGTGGCATGACGACATCGACATCGGTCGAGTGGATGCGTTCGAGCAGCACGCTCGCACCAGGATCGCCCGGCACGATCGCGCCGGCCGCAATTGCCGCCGCCCGGTCATCGAGCCGGAGATCGGCCTCTCGCTTGTTGCCGTCCTGTCCGTGGCAGTAGAAGCAGTTCTCGGAGAGGATCGGCCGAATGTCGCGATTGAAGTCGAGCGATTGCTGGGCTGTTTCCGAGGGGCGGGCCGTCGAGCAGGCCAACATGATTGTCCAGACCATGCCGGCAAGCCGTGCGGTCGCCTGCCACCGCGAGTTAGGAAATCCTGTCGAGCAACCCATGGGAGCCGTTTCCGGTCGGGGTTACCCGCGTCGCCGAACCGAAGGGAACAAGCCCTTGGATCGCGGACCTATAGGTCGATCGGCGGGAAAAACATCTTCGTTGCGTGAACCCCTCAAGAATAGCACCCAAACCAGCCGGCGGCCAGAAGATTCGGGCTGGGGCAGACCGGTCTATCGAAGCCTCATCAGACGAGACAGACCGCTCAGTCGAGAATGTTTGGCGGCTTCGGTACGGGCGGCTTGGGTGCCGCGGGATCAGTCGGCGGACTGGGCGGCGGAGGAGGAGGAGGAGTGCCCACCCGATATTTTGTCCACACCTTCCGAACATAGGGAGGATCCACGGGCTCCCAGCCGCTGAAGAACCCGGCCGTGTCCGTAAACTGCCGAATCTGCAGATACGCGCCGAACGAGTCGGGCTCGACCCGGAAGAAAAAATAGACCGTCGATGGGTTGGTCTGCCGCATCGCCCGGGCGAACTCCCCTTTGACGGCATCGACGGGCTTCTCGGCCTTGTCCTTCTTCGGCTTCGGCACGATCACGATCTGATTGCCCACCTTCTCGATCGAGAGCAGAAAGTCGGGGTCCACGGGCGGCGACTTGTTGAAGTCCTCGATGAGCTTCGCGGTCTCATCGTCCGTCTGCCGGTCGGCCATCTCGATCTCTTCTTTGCTGAACGCATCCTCGAGCTTGGTGCCCCGCTGCTTGACCATCGCGATCGCGATATCCTTTTTTTCGGTGTTGAGCCAATTGTCGCCGCTCGGGTCGAGTTTTCGGGCCTTCACCAGCTTTGCGAGCCTGTCCTCGACCGGCCCGCGGATGAGCCGGTCGACGATCGGAATGACGAGCCCGTCGTGGCAGATGACATTGATCTCCTCGAGCTTGAGCGGCTTTCCGTCGGCGGTGGTCGGGAGGGGCCGTGGATTTGGCAGCCGCACTTCGTCGACCGGCGGCGGCGTGACGCCCTCGAGCTTCTGAAGCTCCACGGCAAGCGCCTCCCGCTTGATGATCTCCTTCTTCGCCAGTTCCTCGAGTTTCTTGAGTTCGGCCTTCATCTTCTCCTCGGCGGCGAGAGCCTCTTTCGCCTGCCGCTCAAGCTCCGCGGCCTGCTTGGCATCCTCCTGCACTTTCTTCTCGGCCGCGGCGGCCTGCTGCCGCAGCCGCTCGAGCGCCTTTTCGGGGTCTTCGCTCCGCGACTGCCGCTCTTTCTCGAGCGCGGCGAGGGCCTCATCGCGTGCCTTTTGGGCCGCCTTGGCCTCCTCTTCCAGCCGCTTGATCTGCTCAGGGTCGATCTTTTCAACGGCATCCGCGATCCGGCTGGCCGCCTCCTGACTCGACAGCTGCACGGCCACCAGCACGATCACGAGGATGCCGACCACGTTGGTGAGCGTGTCGAGCATCGAGTCCATATTGCCGCCGGTGGCGGAGGTACGGCTCTTGCGGCGGGCCATCGTGAGGTCTCCCGGGAGTGCTACTTGGCCTTCGAGAGGTCGAGGGTTCCCGTTCCCGGCAACGGCACCTTGCCGGCCCGAGCCCCCGCCGCCTTCACCGCCTGATCTGCCTGGCGATAGACCGCGATCCCGGCCGGCCTGACCATGAACGTAATGATCGAATCCTCATCGTCATTGATCGACACAAGCAGCTGCTTGAACTTCGCGTCGGTGCCGATCGCGGCCGTGGCCACCCGCCAGGGCTGCTCCCCCTCGTGCACGATGACGCCATCGGCATCGACCTCCACGAACACCGCCTTCTTGGGCTGCTCTCCACCACCGGCGGCGCCGGCCGGCAGCACCACGATCGACTGCTCGAGCTTTTTCTTCCGCTCGGCGATGTCGAATTCAATCCTTTTGATGTCGTCGACGGCCTCCTTCTTCTCCTCCTCCAGCCGCTTCTGCTCGACGGCCAGCTTCGCGTCGGGCGGCGGCAGCGGCTTGATTCGCTCCGCCAGTTCCCGCCGCCGCTTTTCCGCCTCCGCGATCTGGCGTCGGGCCTCCTCGATCCGCTTGTCGCTGCCATCCTGCTTTTTCTGCAACTCCGCGAGCTGCTGCTGCATGGTGCGGACGTCGGCCAAGGCCTTCGCGGCCTCGTCCCGAATTTCTTCGAGGTGCGCGGCCTCGGCGACCGGCTTGGTGTCGACCTGCTCGAGCACCACCGTGGTGATGATGAGAATCAGGTTGCCGATCACGCAGGCCAGAATGTCGAGAAACGGGAAGAGCGAGACTTCCTGCTTCCGTGCCTTGCGCTTGGAGGCCATGGATCAACCGTTTGCTGCGAGAGTGTCGGAAAGCCCGGTCTCAGCCGCGGCCCTTGCGTCGGCCACCGAAACCAAACCAAGAACGGGAAGGAGTTTCCACGACCACTGTCCGGTCGCCGAGCCGCTCGAGCACGCCCGCCAGCCCGGTGAGGCCACGCTCGAGCGTTGCCGTGTACGACTCCACGGTCTCCGCGGCGGTTGCCATCGTCTGCATCGCCCGATCACGGGCAGCCTCCGAATCGACCGCAATGGCAGTGAGCTCCTGCCGTCCGTTCTGCAGGAGCTGATTGAGGTGCGTGACCTGATCGGCCTGCGTCTGGGCCACCCGCACCTGCCCCTCCGCGACCCGGGCATTCACAGCCTCCCAGCCGGCCTCCACCTGACGGCTGATCTGCTCGCCGAGCCCGCCCATCTGTCCCACGAACTGGCCGAGCGCCGCCTCGGTCTGCGCGACCCGGGCGGCCTGCTGCTCGTCGATCCGACGCCACGACTCATGCAGATCACCGGCGATCGTCGTGCCGAGCGACTTGAGCTGCTGCGACCATGACTCGAGCTGTGCCCGGTGGGTGGCCAACGCCGTCTCGACGGCATGCTGCATCTCGCCCCGGCTGGCACCCGACTCCGCACGGTCCGGTCCGCCCCGCCCATCTTCGAGCCGGCGCAGCAGGTATTCGTTGGTGTATTCGTCCACCTGGCCGATGACTTCGCCCTCGAGTTTCTGCATCGCGCTCACGGGAAACGTGAGGATCATCGCCATCGACAGGGCCACGAGCGTCGTGTCGAAGGCCGTGCCAAGGCCCGACGTGATGCTCTTGAGGCCCTCCTTGAGGGCGCCGATGTCGCTTGAGTTTTCCAGCGTGCCCGTGAAGCCCCCCACTGCCGCGCCGACGCCGATCACCGTCCCGAGAAACCCGAGGATCGGAATCGCCCAGATGAAGACGTGGAACATCGTGTAGCTCGAATCGACACTGCTGGCATCGAGATCTGACTGGCTCGAGAGCATGGTCGCCGTGTCGGCGGCACTGCGGCGGGCGCGGAAGTGCTCGAGGCCACGAACACAACGGGTCACGAGAAACGTGCCCGCGGCAGTCTTGGGGAGTTGCGAGATTCCCTCCAGAAAACGATCGAGGTTGGCCACGGTGATCGCGTCGCCGACTTCGGCCGGCAGCACGTCGAACAGGAGGGCCCGCTGCTGCCGCCGAATCTTGAAATACTTCGCGATCAGCATCCCAATCGCCCAGCAGAAGAGAAAGACCTCGGCGATCGGCACCCAGCCACCATCCGCCATCGACGAGGCACCGATGAAAAGCCGGCCGATGTAGGTCAGCTTTCCGCCGCTGTACGAGACCGGATAGGCCAGTGCATAGAAGACGGCCGTGCCGATGAGGCCACCCACGAGGTAGAGCAGCACGCTGACGTCGGTGTTGGCCGAGACCGAGTAGGCCGCGATGCCCGCCGGGTCGGCCGCAGCGTCGCGAGACGGTTTCTGGGCCGCAGCTTGCTTGGCTGCGGGATCATTGGCTGCAGGGGACTTGGCTGCGGCATCCTTGGCGACGAGGGACTTGGCAGCGGCGGCCGCACCCGGACGCGTGGGCTGTTTCCCAGCCGCAGGGCGTTCGGCCGACGCCGGAGCCGACACCGGCTTGGAAGGGATCGAGAAGTCAAATGCGCCCCCTGATTCCTCCTCCTCTTCTCCCGTTTCCTCGGCGGCGTCCGGTGCCGGGGGCCTTTGCACCGTGATCGCTCCACGGCAGTGCGGGCACCGCGCGGTGTGGCCGACGAGTTCGTCGCGGACCTTGAGGTTTTTCTGGCAATGCGGGCAGGCGAGCGAGAAATACATGGTGCATCCCTCTGGAGCGGTGACGAATTCGGCAGACCAAAATTGCAGACCCAACCTAAAGACCAAAACTGCAGACCGAAACGACAGACCCAGCCGGTAGACGAAGGCAGAAGACGACAGCGGCACGAGACGGCGACCGGCAGCAGACCCCCGAATCGAGCGGTCTCAGGCTTTGCGACAGACTACCGTTCCAGCCGCATGCCGCAAAGCACCGGTTCGCGAGCCCCGTTCTCCCCACACGCGACTGGGCCGACGGCCGGGGGCCTACGGCATCATCGGGCTCACCACGACGCTTCAGTTGACATGCGCCTGCAGATCACGTCACGTCACTTCGAATCAAGTCACATGAAGGCCAGACAAGTCACGGCATCTCGCCCTGGTCCTCGACCGCCCAGAGGTTCTTCTGCGAGGCCACGAAAAGGGTCTTGTTGGCCACGCACGGGATCGACCAGACCGGCGCGCCCAGCTTGACGTCCGCCAGCACCTTCTTCTCGAGCCCGGCCGCCAGCACGATGAGCGACTTCCGCGTGCCGATCCAGACCTTGCCATCGGCCACGAGCGTGCTCGACCAGATCTCCTCGCGGGTGTCGTGCACCCAGTGCAGCCGGCCCGTGGCCGCGTCGAGGCAGTGCACCTTGCCGGCATACTCGGCTGCATAGACGAGCCCGTCGACGACGGCCACCGTCGAGAGCGCCCGCCCGATGCCGGTGTATTGCCAGACCCGGCCGCTCGTGGTGATGTCGCCCGTGCCGTCGATCGCGATGCAGGAGAGCGCGCCGCGGCCGGGGCCATGCACAGGGTCCTGTCCGATCCCGACATACACCCGGTTGCCCACGACCACCGGCGACCCGATCACCTCGTTGGGACTGACGAGCATGCCGTCGGCGTCGAGCGTCCGCGGGCCGCCGCGGACCAGCGCCCAGTAGTCGATCGTTGCGCCGCCCCGCTCGCGGTAGCCGGGGGGATTGCAGTCGAACGACCAGGTCTCCCGAAGAATCGCAGGCTGCGGGGCTGCCGAGGTGGGCGTCGCCGCTTGGCCACCCGCCCCGGCCTTGGCCGGCAGCGGCTCGAAGCCGTGGCAGAGGCCATCGCCGCCGCCGAATACGACCTGCGTGCGGCCCTTCACGTCGGCCAGCGTGGGCGACGACCACTGTCCGTGGAACACGTTCGCGCTGATGCGGCCGTCATCCCGCGCGAGCAACTTGCCCGACCGCTTGTCGAGCACGATGAGCGACGCTGCCGTCGGCAACACGACCTTGCCGTCATAGACGCCGTTGGCCGTGCCCACGTAGAGATGGTCGCCCACCACGAGAATCGAGCAGTTGGCGGCATCGTGCGGAAACACCGGCAGGTCGCGGATCATGTCAAACCGCCAGAGGATGTCGGCGTCGCGGTCGCCCGGCTCCACCGGCGCCGCGCCTTCGGGCACCGAGAAGCTCGCCTCCGCGGTGAACGGACCGTCGTTGCCATTGCCCATGCCGGCCACATCGAGGCAGACCACCTCGCAGCGATTGGTGACGAGATAGACGCGGTCGCCGTCGACGGTCGCCGTCGAGCAGATGCCGAGGTTCATGTCGTCGAAATCCTCGCTCACCTTCGAGCGGTCGATCTCCAGCCGCGG
>CAYSPN010000496.1:0-3690 GCA_964432895.1 uncultured Candidatus Kuenenia sp. | reverse complement strand
TCTGGAGACGACTCTCGTGCGCACGAATCTGATCACGACGGCCCTGGTGCTGGGGGTTCTCACCGTGGGAATCCAATCGGTGTTTGGCATCGAGGCCGCCTTTGTGCCCGACGTCGATGGCGGGGGCGACTATCTCGTGCGGGTCGAGCCCGATCTGGTTCGTAACGGCACGCCGTACACATTCACAAGCGATGTGCCCGCCGACGCCCGCGACGTTCGCCGCGTGAAGATCTACGTGGCCGATTCCTGGCCGCCGGCGGTGGAGCGATCGGTGCTCGAAGCCTCGCGGCGGCCGCGGGCCGCGCCGGTGGTGGCATCGACAGGCTCCCGAATCGCCGACGTGGAGACGGGCACGGCAAAGACCGCGAAGCCGTGGGCTCTGCTGACAGGCAGCCTGATCGGGTTGTTTCTCTCGCTGGGTGCCAACGCCTATCTCGGCATGCTGCTGGCCCAGATGCGTGCCCGCTACCTCCGCGACATCCAGTCGGGCATTGTGAAGGTGTAGAGAAACGGACGCATTCCCTTGCTTGCGCTGCGGGCTTGGATGAAGGCCGTTCCCATGCAAGCCCGAAGCGCGAGCGAGGGAATCCGCGGGGCATTTCCGTAACGCCGGACGCATTCCCTTGCTTGCGATGCGGGCTTGGATGACGAGCGGGGCTTGGACGACGGTCGTCACCGCGACTTGCGGCGACCTTCGCTCTTGCCGCGATGCATCGCGGCGTAGCCGCCTGACGGGCTGAAGAAGAAATGCTCGGCCGGCCAGCCGCCGGGTTCCACCTCGCGAAAGACGACCGGTGGTGCAACCGGTTGTGGGACGGCCACGGGCTTGGGCTGCGGTATGGGCTTGGCTTCCGGCGACGGCTCGACAGTTCGCGGCGGTGCCGGAAGGGCCACCGGCTGCGACCGCCGCCAGGTGCGGCCGGGCTCGCTGAGGGAGCGGACCGTCGCATTCGCGTCGGCGAAAATCTCAGCCACATGGGCATGGCAGGTGAAGACCAGCATCTGCCGTTCGCCCGGCTGATCGGCGACGAATTCGACCAGCACGCGGGCTGCGGCCCGGGCCCGCTCGTCATCAAAATTCACGAGTGCGTCGTCCATCACGAGCGGCAGCGGCACGCCATGCCGCTGCAGGTCGCGGACGAGCGCCAGCCGCAGTGCCAAGAACACCTGCTCCCTTGTGCCGCGGCTGAGCCGCTCCGGCTTCCAGACCGACCCGTCGCGATCGTGTACCTCGAGCCTCGCCTCGTCGATTGTGGTGGTGATCGCCGTGTGGCGGCCGTCGGTGAGGCGAGCCAGCCAGTGTGAGGCATCGCGAAGCACGGGTGGCTGGTGGTCGCGGGCGACCGTCAGCCGCGTTTCCTCGAGCAACAGGCCGGTCCGCTCCAGGAGCCGACGCCGGTCGAGCTGTGCGGCGAGCTGCTGTTCGACGTCGGCCAGCTCCGCCTGCAGCGCCTCTGTGCTCCGATCCTGTGCGGTCGCGTCGACCTTGGCGGCGATGCCGGCGCGGCGGTCGGTGGCGAGACGGTGCGTCGCCCGCAGCCGCTCGGTGGCCTCGCAGGCCTCGGCGAGTCGCCGCTCGAGCGGCGACAGGCTGGAGACCTTCTCGCTGGCGGCCTGCATCTTGCGGCTGGTCGACTGTCCGCCCTTGGCCGACACGAGCGGCCGTCGGGCATCGATACGGCCGGGAAGTTCGGCAATGACAGGGTGGGCTGACTCGTCATGCAGCCACTGGTCGATGTCGATCGATGCGGTGATCCGTCGGCGGGCGTCGAGCCAGGCGGCCTCGGCTTCCTCCGCCTCCTGCTTGGTCCGCTCGAAAAGGGGGCGGCGGTCCACCTTGGCCAGAAAATCCTCTTCGTTGGTGACAGCCCAGCGGGTGAAAAAGTCTTTCACATGGTGCTCGGCCACGGCGAGCTGCTTCTTGCCGCGGCGGTGGGCCGCGCGGGCCCGCTCGAGCTTTCGGGTGAGTGATCCGCGACGGCGGTGCGCGAGCGATTCGGTTGCCAATGCTTCGCGGAGCTGGCCGATATGCTCCAGCGGCGTCGCTTCCGGAACGAGATCGCATTCCACCATCAGTTCGTCGATCCGCTTGGCGAACGCAGCCAGTTCCTCCCGCTTGTGCCTGGCCTCCTCGGAAAGCCGCCGGCGGTCGTCGTCAAGCGTGAGCAGCGTGTGACGGTGGAGGCCGATCTGCTTCACCTCACGTGGCGAGAGCGTGGTCGGCAGGCCGCGGTGTTCCAAGGCCTTCTGCCACCGCAGCCGGGCTGCCTTGCGGAGCGACAGCGCCCGCTTGAGGGCCTGCTGCGCCACGGCGACCTTGTCGGAGAGCACGTGCATCGATCCCTCGCGGGCCGCCAGCTCCTCCAGTCGCTCGACCTCGGCCTGCGCCATCGCGGCGCGGCGCTCGAGCGAGTTGACGGCGTCTGCGGGGATCTTCTTGTCGAGCAGTCCGCATTGGGCGAGCAGGTCATCCCGCTGTTTGTGCACCATCTCACTCTGGCTGCGGGCAGCTTCGAGACGGTTGGAGGCGGAGCGGTCGAGCGACCAAGTGGTCACCGATGCGAGTCCTGTGCCAGCCAGGCCGAGCGCGGCCAAGGCGTAGGCCAGCGGACCGGTGACCGTCGCCGGCAGGAGCAGCCCCGAGAGCAGCATGCCCGCGCCGGTCACGAACACCGCGCCCAGCGCGATCAGCCAGCCGAGAGGTATCAGCTGCCCCTCCATGAGATGGACGACCTCGTTGTCGATGCGAGCGATCGACTTCTCGAGATCCGCCAACTGGGCAGTGGCGGCCAGGC
This sequence comes from uncultured Candidatus Kuenenia sp., assembly GCA_964432895.1. Taxonomy (GTDB): domain Bacteria; phylum Planctomycetota; class Planctomycetia; order Pirellulales; family UBA1268; genus CAMCQY01. Next base: position 895 of record CAYSPN010000496.1, on the reverse strand, counting down.
GGTTTCGGAAGAGTGTGGCCCTGCCGCTCGCTTCCTCGATGGCCTCTGCGATCGTCATCCCCTTGGGGCCGATGCCTCCCTTGACCAGGCCGCGGGTGTCGTCGAGCAGGCCCTTGGCCTCTGCCACGCCCCGCTTCGCCTCCTTCACCTCGCGAGAGGCCTTGGCACAGTCGCGGGCACGGGCGCGAAGCGGACCGAACGATTGGAGGAAGCCTTCCGGCAAGAGCACGTCGGGGAGCGTGTCGGTGGCGTCGAGCGGCCCGGTGATCGCGACGATCCGCGAGAGCCCGGCCGTCCCAACCTGTTCGCCGAAGCGTCGCGCGGCCAGCCGCGCGTGCGACTCGGCGCGGGCCACTTCCGCCACCATCCTCTCCAGGCGTGGCTGCTCCTCGCAAATCGCCGCCACCGCAGCACGCCGCTTCCAGATCGCCGACTCCGCGGGCACTTCGGCGAGGCTGCGGGCCAGCCGGCTGCGGGTTCGCTGCCGGCGGCGGACGAGCCGGGCCAGCTTGTTGCGGCCCTTCGCCGCCCGCTTCCATGCGTCGAGATCGGCATGCACGAGCGTCGTGCCCATCATGGCATCGAGCTGCGCGGAGGAGTGCCGATAGGCCTGGTAGAGCGGCTCGATCCAGAGCACGCCGCGAACGACGTCCTCCTCTCCCACGGCCCGTTCGATCGCGGCTGCGAGCGTCGCCAGCTCAGCGTCGGTGCGGGCCAGTTCGGCCAGCAGGCTGCCCGCCGCCACGGCAGGCGCGTTGAGGGCGGCGAGGCGGTCGAGCACCTCGTGCCGACGCAGTCGCAGCGACTCGACCGGCGACACGGCCGGATCGTTCGAGTCGAGTCGTTCGAGTGCCTCCCGGATGTGCCGGAGCACGCGGGTCACCTTCGAGCGGTC
>CAYSPN010000495.1:0-1846 GCA_964432895.1 uncultured Candidatus Kuenenia sp. | reverse complement strand
GAGGTGACCGACATGCGCCGCTCGGTGAAGGGTGATGTGCTGGCAAGCAGCCTCGACTGCGACGTCGAGAGCCACGTCCGGCTCTCGCAGCTCGTCATCGAGCGTTGCAAGCGGATGGCCGAGGCGGGCAAGGACGTGTTCCTGCTGATGGACTCGATCACGCGGATGGCCCGGGCCTTCAACAAGTGGGTGGGGAACACCGGCCGGACGATGTCAGGCGGCGTCGACATCAAGGCCCTCGACATCCCCAAGAAGCTGTTCGCGACGGCGCGGGTGTTCGAGGAAGGCGGCTCGCTCACGATCGTGGCGACGGCGCTCGTGGACACCGGCAGCCGGATGGACGAGCTGATCTTTCAGGAGTTCAAGGGCACGGGCAACATGGAGCTCGTTCTCGACCGCAAGCTGGCCGACCGGCGGGTGTGGCCGTCGATCGACATCTCGCAGTCGGGCACCCGGCGCGAGGAGAAACTGCTCGACGCCAACACCCTGCACGCCTGCAACATGCTGCGACGGACGCTCTCCAGCATGCATCACGTCGACGCGATGGAGCAGCTCACGAAGCAGCTGGCGAAGTTCAAGAGCAACCGCGAGTTCATCTCGCTGATTGCCAGCTCGCGGGAAGAGTAGGCCTTATTCGCGGCTGTCGGGGCCGAGTGTGCGCAGCCGCTCCAGCCAGTAGGCGTACTGCGGGTCACCGCAGCGGAACGAAAACTTCGCGTCCGGCAGACGCGCGCCGCGGTGTTCCTCCGATTGCACGCGGACGACGAGCGTGCCGTCCTTCCGCTGCTCGATGGAGAGCCGCTCGTCGGGGATCCGTGCGGGTTCCGAATCGCCGGGCATGCGACCGTTCGCTCCTGGGAGTGGCGGCCGCGGCCCCTCGTCGGGCTCCAGCCACACTACGAGCGAGCATTATGCCTCGTGGTGATGACGGATTCCAGCCGCGAGCGTCGGGTCTTTTGACACTGCGGCACCCGGATTTCTATACTTCGTCTCTCTTTGTGCTCACTTTTCGGAGTTCCCGCATGACGCAGTATGCGTCGCTCGCCGACGACTTCTACGTCAACATGAATCTGGCGACGGAGATGGAGCTGCCGTCCCAGCGGGAGACGATTCTCCATTATTTCGAGCGGGTGCAGAAGAAGTTTCCCTCGATGCGGAAGTTCTACTGCCGCGACAAGCGCGACTACGTCCTGGAAGAAGACAAAGAGCAGGGACGGTATCGCTGGGCGGCCGTGGAATCGAAGCGGCTCTGCTCGGGTCAGGTGAATCCCCCGTCCCTGGAGGCCGTGCTCGAGCAGCATCGGCTCGTGCTCGATCTGGCGCCCGCCTTCCTGTCGGTCAGCCCGCTGGACTGCGAGGCGCTCGACGTGCTCTTCGGCTTCGACTTTGCCTACCGGGGCAACCACAACGCCCTGCTCGCCGAGGCTCTCGGCGTGGGGCCGGCCTTCGACCGTCTCGGCGACGCCCCGGGGGCGAGGGTCATCAATTACGAGCCGTCGCTGACCGTGGCGCTCGACGAGGACTGCCGCATCCAGGTGCGGATCAGCACCGAAACCCGCACCAACGCCTTCCAAGTGCGGACCGGCGAGTTCAACGAGGAACAGTTGAGCGTGTACGTCACCGCGCGGCAGTACGGCAGCCTCGAGCCCGACACGAGCTACGTCGATGCGATGGACCGGCTGGCCCAACTCGCCCGCGACGTGGTGGACAACTGCGTGGTCGAGCAGATCCTGCGGCCGCTGGCCCGCACGATCGCGCTGAAGTAGGCGGCGTGGGCGGCTCTCGGCCTGCCCTCTCGCGACGTCGCTACTCCAGAGTGCCCCGGTTGTGGGCAGGCAGGCGCCGA
>CAYSPN010000494.1:0-2223 GCA_964432895.1 uncultured Candidatus Kuenenia sp. | reverse complement strand
CTCGGCAGGCGGGTCATCGAGGAACTTGGCGAAGTTGAATTCGTCGGCACCAAAGCCGCCGCCGAGCTTGCCCGTGAAGCCAAAATCATCGCCCGGGGCGGCGGTTGTCTGCGGCGACGGTGCCGCCGGGGCGGCGACCGGCCTCTCCCCCGGCGTACCCTGAGGCCGGGCCTTCATCGCCGCCGTCACACCCGCCAGCCATTCGCCTCCCGGGAAGGCATAGGGGCGGAATTTTTCGAGCGTGCCCGTCTCCTCGTGGATGAAGAGGGCCCGCTGCGGCCCGAGCTTCACGGCCGCGGGGCTGTCGACCAACTGGCTCGAATCGGAGCCGCTCATCTGGAAGAGCACGCGGAGTTCGAACTCCTTGAGCGTGCCCCGCTCGAACGTCCGCTGGAGGTTCGTCAGCGAGTCGCACCAGATGAGCACGTGCACGCCGACCGGCGGACCATCCTTCAGCAGGGTAACCAGGTTTTGAGCCGGTGTCGCCTTCTGTTCGCCGCCGAATGACGAATAACCGAAGTCGGCCTCGTTTCGCCGCAGTTCGCGGAAGCGGGCCAGATCGCGGATGATCACATAGACAGCCTCGCCGTCGAGCACCTGCTCGTCGATCCGCCGGCGCACCTCGTTGGCGAGCTGCTGGATCGCATCGCCCACGCCGAGCCGCCCCACCATCTCGGTTTCGTGCGGCAGGGAGGGCGCGAGATTCGCCAGCAGGATGTCCGGCTTCTCCTCGGCGATCGCCGGCTCAAACACCACGAACCGTGCCGCCCGGCCCAGCCCGCCGCCCGGATGCGGATCGTGCGTCGCGGCCAGGCTGACCATCGACATTGCGAGCAGGCTCACGCCCAGATCCTCGCGCTGGCCAACGATGAGCAGGTTGGCACCGCCCTGCCGACGGAAAATGGCAGCGGTCGGATCCTTGATGGCGATGGCATCGCCCAGCCACGCCAGCGGCGGCGTGTTGGACTTGCCGCCAACCGTGCCGTGGCCGAGCAATTCGGCCAGCAGCGAATTGCCGGCGGGGTCGGCCGCCTCGTTGCCGTCGAAGACGATGCGGGGCAGCGCGGGGATGTCGGTCCGACGGTCGGCCAGCCTTCGCAGCGCGCCGAGATACCGCTCGCGGCGTTCGTCGTTCAGAAACACGACCTGGAACGGGTTGTTGCCGGCAACCATGCCGTTGGCGTCGTTGTAGATCGCCTCACCGGGCCGCGTCAGCAGACGGGCGGCGGTGTTGTCTTCACTGAGGATGAGGCTGGAGTCGGCCTCGTTACACTGCAGTGCGATGCGGACCGCCATCTGCCCCATCGTGGCGCGTGGAAGGCTGTAGGAGCCGCCGAGCGTCTGGGAGCCGAGCAGCACGTGCATGCCGAAGGCACGCCCCTGACGAACGAGGCGGTCGAGGATCAGGGCGGCATCCTGGGCGATCTTGTCGTCCTCGACGAAGATTTCCTGAAACTCGTCGATGATCAAAAGGATGCGGGGCATCGGCTCGCCGTTGCCTGATTGGCGGAAGCCGGCGACGTCCTGCACGGCGAACTCCCGGAACAGGTCGCCCCGTCGCTTCAGTTCGCGGTCGAGCTGCTCGAGCACCGAGAGGCCGAACTCTCGCTCGCTCTCGATGGCGATGACCCGCGCGTGCGGCAGTTTGTAGTGGTCGTAGAGCTTGAACTCGACGCCCTTCTTGAAGTCGATGAGATAGAATTGGATCTCGTTGGGGCTGTAGTTGAGCGCGAGGCTCGTGATCAGCGCGTGCATGAGCGTCGACTTGCCGGAGCCCGTCTTGCCGGCGATCAGCGCATGCTGGCTCGTGCCCTTGCCGAGCTTCATGTATTGCAGCTTCTTCGCGCCCGCCGGACCCAGTGGCGCGAGCACCTCGCTCGCCGTGCTGCCGATCCACCAGTCCTCCTCCTTGGGGGCGACTCGGTCGAAGGGCACCTCCACCCGCTTGGCCGCCTTGGCCGCCTTGCCCACACGCTGGATCACCTGCGTGAACAGCTCGTCTGACGGCGGCTGCTCGACGGTGAGCGGCCACTTGCCAAACTCGGGATCGTTCCAGGTGTAAACCCCGTCCTTGAGCGTGAGCGTGGTCGCGTGCTTTTCGATGTCTGCAACGTTGAAGTTCGAAGGCATGTGCTGCGATGTGTCGATCGACACGATCACATACACGCCGCACCGCGCACCAGAAGCGGCAATGCTCGCCAGCCGACGCGCGCTCGTCTCGGT
>CAYSPN010000493.1:0-1791 GCA_964432895.1 uncultured Candidatus Kuenenia sp. | reverse complement strand
ATGGCCAGCCAGTCGCCAGCGTCGCCCATGATCGTGAGCGTGCCTCCCGACATCGCCTCGCCCGCGTGACGACCGACATGGCCTCGCACCGTGATCTCTCCCCGCTGCATGCGGACTCCGAGGGATTGCACGCGGGAGAAGTCGCCGACGCACTCGATCCGGCCATCGGCCGCATCGCCATGAATCGTGAACAGGTCGCCGAGTGGGCAGGGACGGCCGTCGGCCAGCACCGGGAGCCTGGCGACGGCAGCGGCGTCGAGATCCACAAGACGATCGGGCACGACACCCTCGAATTCGATCGAGAGCGGGCCGTCGTCGGCCGTGGTGGATGGCGAGAGCACGAGTGGCATGAGCAAGCCGAGCGGGAAAAGGCGAGGGGGCCACGGAAGGCGATTCCTCCCGTGGCCCCCAGCATACTTGACGTCTGACCAACCGCCTTCGCTACTTCGTCAGCACCGGCACCTTTCGCGAGGTGCTCGACGGCGATTTCATCAGTTCGACCGTGAGAACGCCCTTGTCGTAGCGGGCCGTCACCTTCGCAGGGTCGACCGCCTCCGGCAACGGGATGGCGCGGCTGAAGCTGCCGTAGTGGCTCTCGCGGTGCGTCCAGCCGTCGGTCGTCTTCTCGGTCGCCGACTTCTTCTCGCCCGAGATCACCAGCCGGTCTTCCGACACGCTGACATCGACATCCTTCGGGTCGATGCCGGGCAGCTCGGCCCGCACGTGGATCTCCCCGCCGCTCTCCGAGAGATCGATCGCGGGAATCCACTGACCGGGTTCGCCCGTCTCGAACCACGACGGCCCCGTCAGCGGACGGCTGAAGAAACCTTCGAAGAGACGGTTCATTTCGTTTCGGAAATCGGCCATCGTCGTCAGGTTGGCAGGCTCCATGCCACTCGATCGCTTCGTGCGAAAAGGTATCAGACTCATGGATCGTCCCCTTTTCTGTTCACGTTGAGACTGTTCACTTGGAAAACACACGACACCATCAATCAAGCAGACTCGTGGATAAGTCCATGGATGCAACCATGTCCGGCGCGGGGCGTGCGGGCGATCCGTATTCCCTTGCTTGCGCTGCGGGCTTGGATGAATACGGGCTTGGATGAATGAGGACTCCCATGAAAGCCCGACGCGCGAGCGAGGGAATTCGTGCTTTTGCCTCGGCTGTCAGGCGGGCCGTACCTCGATCTTCCGCGGCCGCACCGCCGCCAGCCGTGGCACGTGGATCGTCAGCACACCTTTGCGATACTCGGCCGAGATCTGCGAGGCGTCGAAGCCCTCGCCGAGCCGGAACGAGCGACGGTAATCGCCGATCCCATATTCCTGCACGAGCTGCCGGCCCGGCAGGGACCGCTGCGGCACCTTCGCATGCACCGAGAGCACGCCGTCCTCGAAGGCGACGTTCATGCTCTCCGCCGAAGCGCCCGGCATGTCGGTGACCAGCATCACCTCGGCGCCGCAGTCGCAGACATCGACGTTGGGCTGGTAGGTGAGGCCGGGGGCCGCTGCTGGCTTCGGCTGCTGGGCGGGCTGTTCGGGCCGCGACTGGCTTGCTGGCTGACTGGCTGGCTGGGTGGGCGTGACCATGGAAATGCTCCTCTGGAAACTGGAGGGTGTGAAACCTGTTGGGTGGACATGGCGGGCGAACATGGCCGGGGACCGTTACCCGGTTCGGACCGCGACTTTATGAGGCTGACGCTCGGGAGCCTTCGGGCAGGTGATGGTGAGCACGCCGTCGACGAGCGTGGCCTCGACGCGACTGGCATCCACGGCACCTGGCAGCGAGATCCG
>CAYSPN010000492.1:0-5422 GCA_964432895.1 uncultured Candidatus Kuenenia sp. | reverse complement strand
GCCGATGTGCCGACCCCGGCCGTGCGTGACGGCCGCATCGTCGTCTGCACCGACAAGGGCCGGGTGGAGTGCGTGGATGCCGCCACCGGGAAGACGCTCACGAAGACCGAACTGCCCAAGAATCGCAACGCCTACAGCGCGTCGCCGGTGATCGTCGATGGCCGGGTCATCGTGACACGCGAGGACGGCGAGTCGAGCGTGCTTGCGTGGCCGGCCCAATCGAACCTGCAGGCCGCGGCCGAGATCAACGACGAACTCAAAGCATTGAAAGTCCTCGGAAAGGGTGTCGTCGACGAGATGACCGTTGCCACGCCCGTCTGCGTCGATGGGCGGATCTTCCTGCGGACACATGATTCCCTCTGGTGCCTTGGAGACAAAGAATGATGGCTGCCCTCACTCCCTCGATCCAGCCTCCCTCGATTCAGCCTCCCTCGATTCAGCCTCCCTCGATTCAGCCTCGCTCGATCCGGCCTCGCTCGATCCGGCCGATGTGGCTTGTGGTGGTGGCCCTTTCGCTTGCGGTGACGACCGGCCACGCCGCGGCGCGGGCCGCCGAGCCAGGAAAACCGGCGCGGCTGCTGGCTGTGACGGTGACCAACGGCTTCCGGCACAGCTCGATCAACACCGCCGAGCCGATGCTCGAGGAACTCGGCCGATCAAGCGGCCTCTTCCACCTCGACTTCCTGCGGATGCCGCCGGGCCGGCCGCCCCAGCCCAAGGCCATCAAGCGTGTTGAGGGCACCAGCGATGCCGACTGGAAGAAGCAGGAAGATGCGTTCAAGGCGGAGCAGGAAACGTTCCGAGCCGCCGACGCGGTCTGGCAGCAGGGGGTGAAGGAGCAGTTTGCCAAGGCCTTTGCGCCGGAGACTCTCGCCGAGTTCGATGGCGTGATCTTCGCGAGCACGACGGGCGAACTGCCGATTCCGGATCTGAACGGCTTCCTCGAATGGATCAAGTCGGGCAAGGCCTTCATCGGCTTCCATGCCGCCAGCGACACGCTGAAGAGCTCCGACGCCTACTGCGAGATGATCGGCGGCCATTTCGCCGGCCACCCGTGGAACGCCGGCGGTGAGCACGCCTTCGTGGTACACGAGCCGGGCCACCGGCTCACTGCGATGTACCCGGAGCGGTTCCGGCTCAAGGACGAGATCTATCAGTACGACCCGCGGTACAAGCCGGACAACCTCCGGGTGCTCATCAGCCTCGACATGGCGGCGAGCACGCCCAAGGAGCCCTGGCACGTGCCGGTGTCGTGGGTTCGCGACTATGGCCGCGGCCGCGTCTTCTACACAAACTTCGGCCACAACGACGCCACCTGGAAGGATCCAGCGTTCGTCAAGCATACGGCCGAGGGCATCGCCTGGGCGCTCAAGCGGTTCGACGCTGAGGCGGCGCCGAATCCCGATGCGCAGGCGGCGGAATACCTGCGGAGTGTCGTGGCCGCCGCTGCAGCTGCCACAGGGAAAAATGCCGACGACCTGCTTGCCAAGGTCGATGCCCGGATCGCCCAGAACCCCGCGTGGGCGACAGGCCTGCGGCCGATGCTTCTGGAGCTTCGCGGGCTCAAACCCGATGGGCGGGCCGAGGCGTATGCCAAGGTGCTGGCGGCCATCGAGAAATAGGGAGAGCGTTCATGATGGGACGGGCGTTCTGGTGGGTGGCCGTCTGCTGTGGGGTCATCGTGGCACCCTTTCTGGGAGGGCCGGCCGTGTGCGCGGCAGCACCCACGGCTCGCCCGAACGTCCTGTTCGTCATCTGCGATGACCTTTGCTGTGCGCTGTCGTGCTACGGTGATGCGACGGCAAAGTCGCCGAACATTGACCGGCTCGCGGCGCGGGGTGTGCGGTTCGAGCGGGCCTACTGCCAGTATCCGCTCTGCAATCCCAGCCGCGCAAGCCTGCTCACCGGCCGACGGCCCGCCCGCACGACCGTCCGCGACAACGCGAAACACTTTCGTGACGTCGATTCCACGGTCGTCACGCTGCCGCAGGCTTTCAAACAGGCAGGCTGGCGGAGCGAGCGGATCGGCAAGCTCTACCACTACGGCGTGCCGGGCCAGATCGGCACCTCCGGCCTCGACGATCCGCCCAGCTGGGATGCCGTCTTCAATCCCAAGGGCCGCGATGTCGCCGACGAGCCGCGGATCTTTTCGCTCGAGCCGGGCAAGTTTGGCGGCACGGTCAGTTGGCTGGCCGCCGACGGCGCCGACGCGGAACAGACCGACGGCATCGCGGCGGCCAGGGCCGTGGAACTGCTTGAAGGTTTTGCCAAGGCGCAGACGCCGTTCTTCCTGGCGGTCGGCTTCTACCGGCCGCACACGCCCTACGTGGCGCCGAAGCCCTGGTTTGAACAGCATCCGCTGACCGGCGTGCAGTTGCCGAACGTGCCCGCCGACCACGATGCGCATGTGCCGTCGCCGGTGCTTGCCAGCCGCAAGCCGGAGGAGCGACGGCTCGTCGGCGACCTTGGCCGCGAGGCGGTGCAGGCCTACCGTGCGAGCGTGTCGTTCGTCGATGCGCAGGCGGGCATCGTGCTCGACGCGCTCGACCGCCTCGGACTCCGCGACAACACAATCGTGGTCTTCACGAGCGATCACGGCTACCACCTCGGCGAGCACGGTCTCTGGCAGAAGCGGAGTCTGTTCGAGGAGAGCGCCCGCGTGCCGCTGGTGATCGCCGACCCGGGTGGCCAAAGTGGCGCCGTGGCGACGCACACGGTGGAACTGGTCGACGTCTGCCCGACTCTCTGCGACCTGGCCGGTGTGCCGGTGCCAGCCGGCGCCGACGGCCGCAGCCTCGCGCCGTTGGTCCGGCCGGATGACGCGGACCGGGAGCCCTTCGCGGATCGTCCCGCGTTCACCGAAGTCGAGCTTGGAAAATATCGCGGGGTGAGCCTGAGGAGCGGCCGGTGGCGGTACACCGCGTGGCAGGGGCCCGAGGGCCCGGCCGGCTGGCAGCTCTACGACCACGACACTGACCCGCGCGAGCTGGTGAACCTCGCCGATGATCCCGTACACGCCGCTACGCTCCAGTCGCTCGATGCCGAGCTGCGGCGGCGAACCCTTCCATGAGGAGCTCCTCCATGAGCACGTCGATCCCCTCGAGTCGCCTGGCCTTTTGGTGCATGACAACGGCACTCCTTGCGGTGGTCGTCGCGACGCCTGTCGCGAAGGCCGCGCCGCCGAACGTGGTCGTGATTCTCGCCGATGTTCTCGGCTTCTCCGACCTGGGCTCGTATGGCGGCGAGATCGACACGCCGCACCTCGACCGCCTCGCCGCCGGCGGCCTGCGGTTCACGCAAGGCTACAACACGGCCCGGTGCTGGCCGACCCGCGGTGCGCTGCTTACCGGCTACTATCCGCAGGCGATCCGCCGCGATGCCCTGCCGGAAAGCAGGGATGGAAAAGGAACGCGGCCCGCCTGGGCGCGGCTCCTGCCGGAACTGCTCGCGCCGGCCGGCTACCGCTCCTACCACTCCGGCAAGTGGCATATCGACGGCGATCCGCGGTCGCAGGGTTTTGCGCGGTCGCTCGACGTGACCAAGGGGGACAACAACTATTTTTCCGCCAAAGGCGTCGTCGAGGATGGCCGGCAGGTGTCGGCTTCCGATGAGTTCTATGCCACCACGGCCATCGGTGACCATGCGGTCCAGTGTCTCGCCGACCACGCGCGGGAGCACGCGGGCACGCCATTCTTCCACTATGTGCCCTTCACGGCACCCCACTTCCCGCTGCAGGCACCGCCGGAACTCGTCGCGAAATACCGCGACCGCTACCGGGCCGGGTGGAACGCCGTGCAGCAGGCGCGGATCGAGCGGCTCAAGGCGAAGGGTATCGTGACAACTGCGCAGGCGGCGATGGAGCGGGACGTGGGCCCGCCGTATCACAATCCCGACGCGATTGAGCTTCTCGGGGCAGGTGAGGTGAACCGCCCGCTCCCGTGGGAGGAACTCTCGTCCACGCAGCGAGATTTTCAGGTCGATAAGATGGCGATTCATGCGGCGATGATCGACTGCCTGGACCAACAGGTCGGCAGGATCCTCGCGCAGCTCACAGCGATGGGCGTGGTCGACGACACGCTTGTGCTCTTTGCCAGCGACAACGGCGCCTCGGCCGAGATCATGGTCCGTGGCGAGGGGCACGATCCTCAAGTCCCGCCGGGCTCACGGAAGTCGTTTTTGTGCCTCGGCCCGGGCTGGTCGAGCTGCGCCAACACTCCGTTTCGGCGGCACAAGACCTGGGTGCACGAGGGGGGCATCGCGACGCCCTGGATCGTGCACTGGCCGCGGGGAGTGTCCGCCAAGGGGGAACTCCGCACACAGCCGGTGCACGTGATCGACGTCGTGCCGACGGTGCTCCAACTGGCCGGCATCGAGCCGTCGCGGGAGCACGCCGGGCGTGCGGTGCCGCCGCTGCAAGGCCGGAGTTTCGCCACAGCCCTGAGGGATCCCGCCGCTCCGCCTGCGCATGACACGCTCTGGTGGTGCCACGAAGGAAACAGGGCGGTCCGTTCGGGCGACTGGAAGCTCGTCGCCGCGAAGGGCACGCCCTGGGAGCTCTATGATCTTTCCACAGACCGTTGCGAGACGAAAAACCTCGCCGCTGGCGAGTCGTCGCGCGTGGCCGAACTGGAGGCAGCCTGGAACCGGATTGCGGAGGAGTGCCGCACGCTGGCCGCGGCCGATGCGTCGGTCGAGCCGGTCCGGCCGGCGGCTGCCGCGAAGGGAAAACGTCCAAACATCATCTACGTGATGACCGACGATCAGGGCTACGGCGACATCGCGGCCCACGGCAATGCCATCATCAGCACGCCGCACTTGGACCGGCTCCACGGGGAGAGCGTGCGGTTCACCGAGTTTCACGCGAGCCCCACCTGCTCGCCCACGCGGGCGGCGCTCATGACCGGCCGGCACGAATTCCGCTCGGGTGTCACGCACACGATCAACGAACGCGAACGGCTGGCCCTCTCCGCCACGACACTGCCGCAGCTGTTGCAGACAGCCGGCTACTCAAACGGCATCTTCGGCAAGTGGCATCTGGGCGACGAAGACGCCTACCAGCCGGGCAAACGCGGCTTCGACCGCGTCTTCATCCACGGCGGCGGCGGCATCGGGCAGAGCTATCCGGGCAGCTGCGGCGACGCGCCGGGCAACTCGTATTTCAATCCGACGATCCGTAGCGACGGCACGTTCGTGAAGACCAATGGCTACTGCACCGACGTCTTTTTCGATGCCGCACTCGAATGGATCGACACCTGTCGGAAAGAGGACCGACCGTTCTTCTGCTATGTCACGCCCAACGCGCCCCACGGGCCGCTTCACTGCCCGCCCGGCTCCGATACGCCGTACCTCGCGAAGCTCGAGGCCGCGGGCGTGAAGGACCCCCGGCAGCGGGCGGACATCGCCAAGTTCTACGGCATGATCG
>CAYSPN010000491.1:0-5519 GCA_964432895.1 uncultured Candidatus Kuenenia sp. | reverse complement strand
GTCGCCGGCATGCACGATCGTCCGCGACGACTCGATTCCCAAGTGCTTGCCCACGACCGTGTTACCGTCGGCATCGCCGCCCCGCTGGCGGGCCACGGCCGACCAGCCTCCCAGATCGTCCCACGTGAATGGCGCCTCGATAACGACCACATCACGGGCGTGCTCGAGCACCGCGTAATCGATGGAGATTCCCTTGATGGCGGCGAATTCCTCCGCAAACACCGTGTCGCGGGCGGGGGTGTCCCAGGCGTCGGCGATGCGGCGGAGGTGGGCGAGGCACTCCGGCTGCCGCTCGGCGAGTGCGGCGAGGATCGTGGACGCCTTCCAGACGAAGATGCCGCCATTCCACAGATAGTTGCCCGCCTCCAAATACTCCTGGGCCACGGCGGCTGGGGGCTTTTCGCGGAACTGGGCCACCGCGTTCACGGGAGCTGACGGCGTGCCGTCGCCCGGCTGAATCCGGAGCGGCGGACTCTCGAGCCGCATGCCCTGCTGGATGTAGCCAAAGCATTCAGCCGGATAGGTCGGCTTGATGCCGAAGGTGACGAGCCTGCCAGGAGACTGTTCGACGAGGGTGGCGGCCTGCCGGATCGCAGCCCGAAAACTTTCGGCCGGGCGGATCACATGGTCTGAGGGCATGACCGCCATGATCGCATCGGGGTCGTGCCGTGAGACGAGGAGCGCTGCCAGCCCGATGCAGGGAGCGGTGTCACGTTTGCAGGGCTCGCCGACGAGGCCCGCATCCGGCACCTGTGGCAGCTGCCGCCGCACCGTGTCGAGCAGGCGGCCCGCGGTGACCACCATCACGCGGTCGGGTGTCACGAGGCCGTCGAGGCGATCGACCGTGTCTTCAAGCAGGGTCTTGGCGCCCGCCAGTGGTAGAAGTTGCTTGGGCAGGGCGGCGCGGCTGGCGGGCCAGAAACGGGTGCCGGATCCTCCGGCCATGACGATTGCGTGCAGCATGGGTTGCATCTCTCCGTGCGGGGGTATGGTCTGCCGGTGGTATGAGGTGGCGGCGGCCTGTTCAGCCGCCTACCACGACGGGTTTTTCGAGCAGCGTGCCTGCCTCCAGCAGGCCCGCGATATCAGTCTCGTCGATGATGCGGTTTGCGGCCAGTTCAACATCGACGCCGTCGGCGACCGTGACCCCCGCCTTCGCAAGCACACGGCGGGCGTGGGACACCATGGCGGCGTGCACGTGCTCAGCGGTATCGCTGGCGGCACCGGTCGGATTCTTCAGCGGCGCAAAGCCCTCGGATGCCTCGATCTCGACGACGCACACCCGTTGGGCCAGCGGCATCAGGTCGAAGATGAATCGCTCAAACTTGATGGCGTTGGGCGATTTCGGCACGACACGGTCGCCGTTGGCGTCGAGAAAGGGAACGGCCTTGGAGGCCAGGTGGAGGGGCAGCGAGTCGTGTCTCGCGGCCGCCCGATCGAGAAACGCCTTTGCGAAGGCGTGCACCGCGATGCTGCCGGCGTGAAATCGCAGCTGGCCATCGGGAAGCCGCTCGGCGGCGCGATCCGCCGGCAGGTCGCTGTATTCGACCACGCAGTGCCGGCCGTCGCAGTCGACGATGACGCCAACCCGTTCACCCGGTTCACGCTTGCGGACCACCTGCGTGCTGAAGTCGGCACCTGAAAGCAGGTGATAGCCGAGGAACTCGGCCGCCAGCGGCATGGCGAGCGGGTTGTCGACTTGGAAGCTGACGACATGCTCCACGCTCTGGCGGCCGAACCAGTCGAGCCCGCCTGCTTCGGCCAGGGCCACAAGCATGCCGCCGTGGCCATCTGGCGCCAGTGCCAGATGGCCGGGACCGTCGAGCAGCAATCGGCCGGTGGCGGCATCGAGCGCCGGCAGGTCGTGCTGACGGAAGACGAAGACGCGGTCGGGATCGAGGCCGCAGCAGGCGTGGTCGGCGAGGAACGACCGTGTCTCGGCATCGGTCGCGGAACTGGTCATGATCGCCAGCGGGACGTCGCGGCCATACCGCCGACGGACGGCGACGAGTTTGCCGAAGAGCACCTCGAAAAGATTGGCTTTCGACACCGGGCCGATGGTGCAGAGGCCCTTGGGACCATGGCAGCCCAGGCGGGTGCCCTGTCCACCGGCCACGAGGATCGCGCCGATCTGTCCGGCACCGAGCGCCTCACCGCCGCGGCGGATGGCGTCGGCCGGCAGGATGCGATTGGTGGGATCGCCGAGCCGCAGGCAGGGGGGAGTGACCGCGGTGGAGAGATCGACCGGTAGTTGCCCGCCGTGGCCGCCGCTGGCCGCCAGTCGCTGCATCTGGTCGACCAGCGGCCAGTTGACCGCCTCCAGCTGGGCCGCGAAGGCGTGCTGGGCAGGCTCGTCGAGCCTGTTCCAGAAGGCCAGCAGATGCTGCTGGCCTAAGCGTTCAAGAGTGGCAACGATATCCGGTGGGGGATTCATCCGCGGACCCACCTCCAGAACAGCAGGCTCAGGAGCGGGAAACCGACGAAGATCACTGTGTAGGTGAAGAGTGTCGTCCAGACGTGTTGGGGCCAGCGTGCCATGCGAATCGTGAGCGGATGTTGTGACGCGGGGTATGTGTTGGCCGTGGAGCCGTCTTCAGGATGCCGGCTTCACGATGCTGGCGTGATTCCGACTCAAGCCGGCGACGTCGCCAGGATATCCACCGGAATTTCCACCGTCTCTTCGGCCGGTTCGTCGAGCCGGCATTCGATGCGTGCGCCCCAGGGGAGCACCTCCGCAGCCGAGACAACCGCCTCGACTCCATCATAGTCGGTGGTGACGTCAACTGTCGGCTGTGACGCCAGCGGCGGACAAAAACCGACGTGGGCGTACCCCGTTCGCGATCCTTCCGGTACCACCACGCACAGCCTCCCGCAGACGCTTTCGCCGCCATCTGCCAGAACCCGCCGTTCAAACCGCTGAACAAGGTTACCGGCCGGTGGCGTTGCCATCGTCCCCTGCTCGCTCCAGGCCTGATTCGTGGGATGCAGAAGCACGGGCTGTGACGGGACGGCCGTCGGCACGGCTGGCGGCGTGTGCGTTGCGGCTGTGGAGGCAGCCAGCCCAGGGGTCGAAGCGGCGGACCCACCCGGCGGGCTGAGCCGGCCACGGATCAGCCCCGCGACCGGTCCGCGAACCATGACCATGAGCGACAGGGCGAGCGTCGCGATCGTGGTGAGGGTATCCAAGGGCGATGTCACACGCAGCGGCAGGCTGACCGCGGCCACGGCCATGAGCAGGCCCAGCCGCGTGAGCACCGCCGGCAGCCACGGCATGGCCGGGCCAGAGGCCCGAGCCGTTGACGATCGCAGGGCCAGATCGCCGACGCCAACCAGCAGCAGCCCGGCACCACAGACCGCCAACGCTGCCTCGGGGGCTGGCGGGCCCGCAATGCCGCCTGCGAGCCTTCGCAGCACGAGCACAGCACCGCAGCCCACGGCCATGGCACCTGCGAGCATGGCGATCAGGGATAGCAATTGGTGCAGGAATACCGCTGCGGCAACGGCGAGCCCGTCCACGGACTCGCCCGTGACTGCGCACGGCGAGCCGTCCATGGCTGGTGTTCGTTGCAACACGGATGATCCTGATCCTGATGCCGACTCGCGGCCGCCGGCTCAGCCGACCGCGACGCCCGATCGGGCAGCCTTCGCCAGATCCTTGGCCCGTTCGGTCTGCTCCCACGAGAAGCCGTCTCTGCCGAAGTGGCCGCCAGCGGCGGTCTTGCGGTAGATCGGCCGACGCAGGTCGAGGTAGTCGATGATGCCTCGCGGGGTCAGCGGGAAAAATTCACGAGCCAGCTCGCAGAGCCGTGCGTCTTCGATCTTCCCGGTGCCTTCGGTATCGACATGCACGCTCACCGGCTCGCTCACGCCGATGGCGTAGGCGAGTTGCACCTCGCAGCGGTCGGCAAGGCCTGACGCGACGATGTTCTTGGCGACGTGGCGGGCCATGTAGGCGGCGCTCCGGTCCACCTTCGTCGGATCCTTGCCGGAGAAGGCGCCGCCGCCGTGGCGGCCCCAGCCACCGTAGGTGTCGACGATGATCTTCCGGCCGGTGAGGCCGCAGTCGCCGTGCGGGCCACCCACCACGAACCGACCCGTGGGGTTGATGTGGTAGGTGATGTTGCTCGTGTCGAGATCCTTCGGCAGCAGCGGCTTGATGATCTTGTTGACGATGAAGTTCTGGATCTCTTCGTTTGAGACGTGGGGGGCGTGCTGCGTCGAGACCACCACCGTGTCGACGCGGACGGGCTTGTTGCCTTCGTACTCGATCGTCACCTGGCTCTTCGAGTCTGGCCGCAGCCAGTCGACTTCATTCTTCTGTCGGGCCTCGGTGAGCCGGTTCAGAATGCGATGTGACAGGGCGATCGGCAACGGCATCAGTTCGGGGGTTTCATTGCAGGCGTAGCCGAACATCAGGCCCTGGTCACCGGCGCCGATGTCCTTGCCCTTGGCCTCGTCCTCGTTGACGCCCATGGCGATGTCGCCGCTCTGCTTGCCCACGGCCACGAGCACCGAGCAGGTGTCGGCAGCAATGCCCATTTCGTCGTCGGTATAGCCGACCTGGCGGATGACGTCGCGAACGACCTGCTGGTAGTCGATCGTGCCACGCGAGGTGATCTCGCCGGCGATGACGGCCAGGCCCGTGGTCACCATCGTCTCGCACGCCACGCGGCTCCGCGGGTCCTGCGCGAGGTAGGCGTCGAGCACGCCGTCGGAGATCTGGTCGGCCAACTTATCCGGATGGCCCATGCTGACCGACTCACTGGTGAACAGATACTTGCCTTGTGCCACGGCTGGTGCCTCGTGCAGGTGTGAAGGGAAAAAGCTGTGCGAATCAGAAACTACGATTATTGGCAGCCGGCCTGACCTTGGCAACCTTGAAATCAAGGTCGTTCTGAGCCGAGTTTCTCCAGGATTGCCCGGGCAGTGGCTGCCGTCGAGCCTCGCTGCGAGGCGACGAGATCGGTCGCGCGCCGGCCCAGATCGGTCGCAAAACCCTCTGTCTCGAGGCACTGTCGCACAAACTCAGCGAGGGCGGGACCGTCGTCCACCACTACCGCGGCATCGGCTAAAAGCAGTCGCCGCACCTCATCGCGGAAATTGCGGGTGTGCGGGCCAAACGCCACGGCTGCTCCGTAGGCCGCCGGCTCCAGCATGTTCTGACCGCCGCGTTTGCCGTCGAGAGAGCCGCCAACGAAGGCGATCTGAGCGGTGCCCCACCACCAGCCGAGTTCACCGGTCGTGTCGACGAGCAGCACACGTGCCTGTGGATCGGCAGGCAGTGGGGCGTGCGGGGGGCCGAGCCGACTCCGCAGTTGCCAGCGGAGCCCCGACCGGTCGAGCAGGGCCGTGACCTCGGGGGTGCGTTCCACATGCCGCGGCACGATCACGAGCCGCAGCCGCGGGTGCCGCGCCGCCGCAGCGGCGAAGGCATCGAGAGCGAGCTGCTCCTCGGGGGCCTGCGTGCTGCCGGCGAGAAACACCACGTCGTCATCGTGGAAGCCTGCCAACTGACTCAG
>CAYSPN010000490.1:0-2371 GCA_964432895.1 uncultured Candidatus Kuenenia sp. | reverse complement strand
GTGGTATCCAAACGGCTCCCGGCCCCAGACCACTGCGTCCAGCATGAGCGAGGCCAGCATGGCCGGTCGGTTGAAGTCGAGCACGTCCATTCCGAGCACGCGGCCACTCAGCACGGCCGGCCAATTGCGCCAGTCGTGGATAAAGTCGCCGGTGAGGATCTGCATCCGGGCGTCGTAGACGAAGTTCGCTGAAAGCGTGGCGGAGAAGGCGGCGAACGTGATGCCGGCGAGCAGGGCCGCCTGCTGCCAGGGCTTCCAGGTCATTGGTGGGTCTCGTGCAAGCCCGACTCGGCACGCTCACGACGTCTCTGGGTCAACGGTTGGCTGTGCCCGGGAGAGGTGGAAGTTCCGGAGTTTTAGCCGGGTCGAGCATGACCGCGACGAGGTCGTCACCCGGGCTTGAAAACGTCTGCGACTTTCCCAAGTCAGCCAGAGCCTTGAGAAGTTGCGTTCCGCGATCCTCGAATCCCGCGCGATTGATATAGATCGCTCCGAATCCATATTTCTCGAGCTCGCGAATAACCCCCGCCAGGTCGAGCTTGGTCAGTGCTTCCTGCCAGGCCGTGTCGGGGCGGCCGGTGAAACTTCCAAACGAAAATCGCAGGGTGTTGGAGTAGAGATAGGGGCGGAAGTGGTCGGATGCCGAGACGCCAGGCGCGGGCTGCTCCGGATATCGCATCATCGGCAATTGAAAGATCATTCCGCCGTCGGGGAGCCGTGACTCGAGTTCACGGGTGAATTGCCGGTCGGAATCGACACGAGCCGCGAGGTCCGCCATTCGCTCGGAGGTTGGTGGTGGTGGAACCTGATCCCACAACGCGACCGCCACCGCCAGGGCCGGAAGGGCCCAGGCCGCTGGGGCTTGCAGCCGAAGCCGTGAGAGTTGCCTGACGGCCCAAATCAGCACGATGGCGAGGATGAAGATGCTATACCGATTGGCCGAACGAAATAATTGGATCCCGAACACGCCCACCAGGCAGTTCAACCCGCCCACGACGGAGTAGGCAAGGATCCAGAGGATCTGCCATGACTCGCCGGGAAGAGCACGGGCCGGCCGCGACATGGCGTTGCGAACCGACGTCGTCGCCAGCCAGACGAGAGAGGCGATGCCGATGATTCCCAGATAGGACGACGGGGGCGTCTCGCCGGGAACAAGCACATTTTTAAAGTATCCTTGAGCCAATTCCGCGAAGGGGCCAAACCGGTGGTCCGGTGGTGGCATCAGCATGTCCAGCGGCTTGAGCGCGTAGAACTCGAGCCACTGAAACATCCGCACCAAGCCGCTCGGATTCGATCCGTAGGCCAGCTTGTAATAGAGGTAGTTGCCGCACATCAGCAGAAACGCCGCCATTGCTGCACCGCAGACTGTGATTCCCGCAACGGCTGCGGTCCGATTGCCCCGGGCCAATTGAACGAGACAGGCAAGGCCGGTGAGCTGCACGAACATGTTGGTGTAATAGGGATGCTGCACCCCGGTCGCGGCTGCGATCGCGACAGCGATCCAGAACCGCCGGTCGCCGAGCTTGAAACCGGAGCCGTCGAGGACCCACCATCCCACGAGGAGGCATGCGGGAATGTGCCAGTCGTAGAGGACTTGAGGGTGATGGAGCTGTCGCGCGAATGGAAATCGCGCAAACGCAAAGATCAGCGCGCCGGCGAAGCTCCATCGCAGGTCGCAATCAAGTGCCCGGCAGACTGCGTAGAAGGAGAGGGCAGCCAACACGTGGGAGAAGACCACCATCGCGTTCGCTGCAAAGAAGAGCGAGGTGACGCTGGCGAGGCATCCGGTGAGCCAAAATAGAAGCTGTTCGACCATCGGCGCATCGTTCCAGTTCGCGGTGAACGGCGCGCCGAGTTGTGGCACCGTCTTCGTCAGCAGGGGCGGAAAGTCGCCCTGCGAGGCGGCCTTGATCTGAGCGAGCACGGCCATGGTGTCGGCGTCGTAGCCGAGGTTGCCGTACTCGATCGGCGTGTTCCATGCCTGGGAATCCCAGAGGCCATAGGCGGCGATGGCGAGGAGGGCAGCTCCAGCGGCGACGGCGAGGAGAGGGCGGGCCTCGCTGCGGAAGGGGCTGTCGGTGTCAAACATGGCGGTCCCATTCAAGAACGAAGTCAAAGTCGCCCGTCGTGCGAACTCCCGTCAATCACTTCCGGAAACGAAAGATATGCACGTCTTCAAATTCCTGTACGGGCTGTGAGGCCAGAGGCGGCACGACGTCGACTGAGACTTTCTTTTCTAGCAGCATGGCGGCCACCGCCAGACCATATCCGGAGCCGCTCAAGGTGTTCTGCTGAGGATTCGTCGTTGAATCGACGGCGAGTTCCGAACCGACGTACCACACGTCACCTCCTTCGCGATAGGTCTTCGCGA
>CAYSPN010000489.1:0-4718 GCA_964432895.1 uncultured Candidatus Kuenenia sp. | reverse complement strand
CCGTACACGCCCCAGCAGAATGCCGTCAGGGCGATCGCGGCGAGCATTCCCAGAAACTGAAACATCGATTGTTCTCCACAGGGGCAAATCAGACAAAAACGCGAGCAGGGGGTTGTTGGCACATCACAGACGGTTTTCCCTCGCTTGCGCTTCGGGCTTGGATGTGGTCATGATTTTTTAAGAAGACGGCGAGCCGGCATCCTTGAGCAGTTGGAACATCCTACTCCCCACATCGTCCACGGTGAGCAGCCGCATACAATCGTGGTGCTCGAGCGGACAGACACGCCGTCCACAGGGAGAGCAGGGGAGGTCAAGCCGCATCTCGACAAGATGCCGCTGGTCGGAGCGGCTGAGCCGGGGATCCATGGGACCGAGCAGCACGATCGTGGGCGTGCCGAAGGCCGCCGCGATGTGCCGCGGACCACTGTCGGTGGTGATGAGCACATCGGCCCGACGGAGCACCGCCTTGGAGAGGCCGAAGGGGAGTTTCGGCTCATCGGCCAGACTCTGCACCGCCGGATGATTCGCCGCGTGCACGATTCCGCGGGCCTCGTCGCGGTCGCCAGGGCCGCAATGCACCAGCACGCGGGCACCAGGCAGCCGGTCGATCGCCAGCTTCGAGAGCGCCGCAAAACGATCGGCCCCCCAGGCCTTCGAAGGCCCGTAGGCGCCGTTGTCGTTGAACACAATCAGCGGTCCGACGGCCCCCGCTTGTGAAGGAAGGAAGAGCCGGCCCAGCACGTCGTCGGCCAGCGATTCGTCGGCCGGCGTCGTGGCAAGCTCCAGCGCGAGCGGCTGCCGCGGCACGCCGATCCGCGCAGCCAGGTCCATCGCATGGCCGGCCGGCGACGCCGGTTCGACCCGAAACCAGCTGGCAAGCCCGCCCTTTTTCGAAGCCGCCCGAGGGGCCTTCAGCGGATCGGTGAGGAGCCACCGCCGCCCATGCCGCGCGAAGCCGACCCGTCGCCGCGCGCCGCCGGCCCATGCGAGCGCCGCCGAGGAGAGCGAGTTGGGCACGATCAGCGCGATGTCGGCTCGATCATCGCGGAGCTGCCGAGCGACCGCCCGGAACCGGCGGGCGGGATCGCGGCTCTGACGGTCGTAGAAGACCATCCGATCGAGCCACGGTGTGCCCTCGAGCAGTTCTGCGAACATCGGTTTGGCCACGCCGGTGATCCGCGCCGACGATCCATACTGCTCGCGGACCGCGCGAAGCATGGGCGTGGTCATCACGAGGTCGCCAACCCACCGCGGCAGAATCACGACGATATGCATGCGGCAGAAACTACCCCGACAGCCATAAAAAACTCAAACGCAATACGGGCCGCTTCCGCCGACCAGTTCATGCAGAAGGCTCAATCTGCCTCCGACAGGACCTTCCCCGGCTCGAGACGGACCACCCGATGGGCAGCCGCGAAGCCGGCGACGACCGCGGCCGCCAGCGTGAGCGCCCAGGTGCAGGCGATCCAGCCCACCGGCACGCCGGCGCGGCCAGTTGCAAAGGCTGGCACAAGCGCCAGGCAGCCGGAGAGCGTGCCCACAGCCAGCCCCAGGGCCACCATGAACAGTGTCTCCAGCACCACCACCAGCCGTAGCCTGGCCCCCGTGAAGCCGACCGCGGCCATCAGACCGAGGGCTCCCCGTCGCTCGAGCACGCTCTGAAATTGCACCGCGGCGACGCCGGCGGCCCCCAGCACGAGGCCGAGCGTCCCGAGCGTCTGAAAGCCCGCCAGAAACGTATTCTGCACCGCCTGCAGGCTGCGGAGCCGGTCGGTCGTGCGGGTGACCGTGGCCCCGGCGTCGGCCCACGCCGCGGCGATCGCCCGCGGCAGGCGGTTGGCGCCGGATGCTTCCGTGGTGGCCCCAGCATCGACAAGGGCGAGGGCATAGCCCGACGCTTGAGGAAACAGCCGCTCGAAATTCCTCTCCGACACGATCAGGAAGCCCTGCAGGATGCCCGGCTCCAGAAGGCCCACGATCTCAAACAGGGCAGGCCCGGCATCGACCGGGAGTGTGAACCGCGCCCCGACGCCGCCGAGCTTGAGCGCCCACTGCGCCGTGGCCTGATCGATGATGACGGGTATCACCGGCCTCGCCTGGCTCTCCGCTGCTGTCGGGGCCGCGTCTGCCGGGGCCGGGCCGATCTCCTCATCGAGGAGCGCCCACGGATTCGCCTGCATGCGTGATGCCTGATCGACGAACCGGAATCCGCCCCGCTCGATGAACGACGCGCCCACGCCGAGCACGGTCGGCTGCGTCGGCGCATAGAGATTCACGCAACTGGCGTCGTCACCCGCAGACGACCTGATCCTGGCGATGGTGCAGGCGGAGAGCGCCTCGCGATCGGCGTCGGAAAGACCGAGCGACTCCCGAGCGACGGGATCGGCGGGATCGATGCCGGTCGGACTCCCGAACGTGGCCAAATAGGTCCAGCCTCCGGTGGGGGCGTTTCGATCCTGTGGCCGCTGTGGCGGATGGACCGCAAACGAGGAGACGGCGACGATCAGAAATTCGGCGCATGCCACAATCGCAGCCACGGAAAAGGCCCGTGATCGTCCCTGCGTCAGCCCCCGCCAGGCGAGATCGGGAAGCGTGCGGAGCGGGCCACGGCTGCCGGCGGCGCCGCGGCCGATCAGGAGCCTGACGCCGGCCAACAGTCCGGCGAGCGCCGCAAATCCTGCCGCAAAGAACAGACCGACGGCCGCCTGCGGGTCGGCCCGCCGCGCCCACCATGCCAGCCCGAGGGCAGCGGCGGGGCCAATCAAAGCCAGGCCCACCACGATCGGCCCGGCTCGGCCCCTCACGGTCGGTGGATCGCCACCGCCCGCCTTCAAAAGCGCAAGTGATGGCAGCCGCGCGGCCCGCCAAGCCGCCACTGCCACCGCAAGCAGCGACACCACGGCAGCCCCGATCGCCGCCGGCAGAAGCGACCGCATTGAAGAACCGGCGAAGGCCTCGGTCACTCGGGCAAACACCGCAGTCGATCCGGCCGCGACGCCGCTGTTCCACGCCTGGGCGAGCCAGTCGAGCAGCAACCGCGCCCAGAGCGGCCCCACCAGCGTGCCGATCACCACGCCGCCGACCGCCGCCACGCCCGCCACGAGCAAGAGCAGCAGCGCCACCCGATGAGCCGGCCAGCCGATGGCCGAGAGGATGCCGATGTCGCGGCGGCGAGCGGCCACCAACAGCGAAAAAAGCAGCCATTCGAGCATGAGCCCCGAGGCCACCACGAAGCTCGAGAGCGCGAGGAACAGGCCGCCAAACGGGGTTGATCCCCGCGCCGCCGCCTCCGCCTTGAGCCGCAGCGGCACGACCTTCATCCCCATGCCGTCGGCCTCAATCACATCGGCGAGGGCGGCACGAGTCGCGTCGGCCGACTGCAGCGACTCCCCGGCCACGTGCCACGCGGTGGTGACACCAAACCGGCTGCCCGCCAGCCGCCGCGCGACGTCGAGCGAAACGAATGCCTTCGGCGTCGCGCCGTACGCCTTCCAGTAGCGGTCGTCCTCGTCGTGCGGCGGGACCGTGCGAACGCGGCTGCGGTCGAAGGGGAAGGGGGGATCCCAGTCGGCGATCGAGGCCTCGTCGGTGATTCCCTCGACCTCGGGCACAAGATCCCGCGCAACGGCGGCTCCCCGCATCGCGGCGATGCCGCTGACCGTGAGCGTGCACGACGCTTCCTCCACCCGGCCGTGCAATGTCTCCGGCAGGAAAGACTGCAGCATGATGGGATCGCCCACGGCGATCGGCACGCCCTGGGACGCGAGATCATCTGCCATCCAACGATCGATGACGATCTCGTCAGGCCCTGGCGTCGAGAGCAGGCCGCCCTGTTCGTCGACGAGATCACCGACAGGCAGGCTCGTGGTATCGATGCCCACGACGGTCGAATATGGAATGCTCGCTGCGGCGGGCCTGCCGTCCACCAACGGCGTCATTGCATTGGCAAGGAAGGCGAGCGTGGGGCGGCCACCGAGCGGCCCGAGCACCCGCGCCGCCGCACGGTCCGCCTCGGGCGGAAGCAGCAGCCGGCGGGAACTCAGCCGCCAGGCCCCGCTGCCCGCCGGCGTGTCGCAGACAAGACCGAGATCATCGAGCGACGGCTTGATCGCAGACTGCAACGACTCGGCGGCGAGGTCAGCAGCACCGACGGCGAACAGCGCGTTGGCCGAGGGCACGGCCCGCCGCAGGATCGCCTGCGCCGTGGCGAGCGACGTGACGGCGAGTCCGCCGGTCACCTGCGTGGGCCGCAACGAAAAATCTCCAAGGCCTTCGGCCGGCAGCACCTCCGCCACCCGGAGTCGCCTGCTCCACGAATCAGCCGTGCGACGGCCGAGCGGGCTGTCGGCGGGCACGTCGCCCATCTTCGGGATCCGCAGCACCACCGCATCCCCCGCGCGAGCGCCGAGGCTGTCGGCGAGCACGCCGTTGATCGCCACGGTGTCTGCCGTCGGCACTCCTGACGGTGGAACAAACCCCAGCGATTGCAGATCGTCGCAGGCCAGCAGCGTCGCCCGCGCCGTTGTGCCGGCATGATCGCCAGTGGCAGCCCCCTCGAGCGACACCTCCATGACGATCGCCGGCACGATCGCGGACACAAGCCGATCGGCGGCGACTGCATTCGCCGTAGCGGTCTGCGACCGCAGCCGGCTGGTGGTCTCGTCCGCGAGTTTCGCGCGAAAGAGTCCGTCGGAGAGGACCGCCGCCTGAATGCCACC
>CAYSPN010000488.1:0-3089 GCA_964432895.1 uncultured Candidatus Kuenenia sp. | reverse complement strand
GCTGCCCCAGTAGCCGCGGAGGTCGACGTAGGCACGACGGTTGATCGAGATCCGCGTACCACCGTCGTCGACCTTGAGGTCGAAGAGCTCGCGGTCGGACGAGATGCTTGGCGACATCGCCACCGTCAACGATCGGCGGATTTGCACGGTGCTGCTGGTGACGTTCAGGCCGTCCTCGGCGGGGTTCACCACGGTCAGCGAATCGAGAGCGACGGCGGAGTTGGTGACATCAACACCGTCGTTGCCCGAGTTCTGGGTGCGGACGGCCTTCACCCGCCACTCCGTCATGTCCAGACCCAGAAGCGAGACGGCGTCGATGTCGTCGGTCAAATCGCTGTCGCCGTACCGCGGGTCGCGGCGGCCCAGCGAATCAAAAATGAGCAAGTCGGCCATGAATGAGGAGCGGCCGGAGGCGGCCGACGTGTCGACAGAGATGCCATCCTTGGAGCAGCTCCGCGGGGTGCCGAGGAAGAACACGCCGCCATAGTTGGGAGTCGTGGTCGGGCGATTCTGGTCATACTTTCTCTCAGGATGTGGTGCCGTTTGAGGGGGGCAGGTCAGTCACCGCCGCCACTGCCGACCAGGACCGCGTCGTCCTGCGGTAGTCACTCTCCGGTCTGCATGCTCACGAGGCAATGCCAACCGCTGCTACTGCCGGGAAGGATCCCGAGCGGGCAGTTGCGTCGTGGTTTCCATCCAGGTGTCGCGTGTGGCAGCGGCAACGCTCACGCCTGCTTGACGGGCCGCCACGGCAGCTTTGCGAACAACCAAGGGGAGCGTCGTCGCCTGGATAGCGGGGATCCAGCCGCTGCAGAGGTACACGCCGACGCAGAACGTCGCTGCAATCGCCATCACCTTGAGCGTGGCCGCGAGAATCCGCGCCCCATGGGCTGACAGGATATCAGTGATTTCTTCGTCGATTATGTGCATCTGCCCGCCCTTTTTGGCGATTATCACCGTGACGATGCGGCATTCTTACCGCCGACCACGAGCATACGTCGGGGCGACACCGTGTCAAATTTCAGGCCCGATTGGCTATCGAAGCGGATTGGCGGCGTCCGGCGAACCACGCGATTCCCCGCACAAACGCGGGCAATTCAGGCCCAGGAACTCACCCGTGCTCGCCGCCGCTCGCTTCTAATGTCCCGCGGCTGATGTCGGCTTCGAGGCGGCCCGGATCTCAGCCGGCGCAGCCCGCGATGGCCCGGCCTCACGGATGGCGGAGAGCACCTGCGTCTCGGTAATCAGATCGCGGAGCACGATCGGCTCCGGCGGCCGGTCGCCGGAACGCGCCGCTGGAAAGACTGCCAGCACCGGGATCGATTTGCTCTGCAGGCTCTCGAGCATCAGTTTGATCTCGGGCGAGCCATCGGTCCAATCGGCCAGCAGCGGCACCACGCGGTTGCGTTCGATTTCCGTCTTGACCTTCGACGTTTCGATGGCGGTGGCCAGGTTGTATTTGCAGGTCATGCACCAGTCGGCCGAGAAGTCGACCAGCACCGTCGCCCCCTTCTGCCGCAGGTCAGCGAGCCGCTCCCGGGAGAAGGGCTCCCACGGAATCACCGACGCCACCGGTCCCAGGAACATGAAGGCGAGGCTTCCCACCGTGGCCACGATCCCGCCGGCCTGCAGCCAGCGGGAAAATCCGACATCACCCGCGCGAGCCTGCTGCGCCCGGCCGATCCACCAGCAGGCGGCCCAGATACCGATCAACAGCGCGAAGGTCGGCACGAACCAATCATGGTCGAGGAACGTGAACAGGAAGACGACCGTGCCCAGCATAACGAAGCCTAGCACCTCCTTGAGCGTCTCCATCCAGGCGCCCGGCTTCGGCAGGAATTTTATAAGTCCGGGAAACACGCCTACGAGCAGATACGGCAGCGCCATGCCGGTGGCGATGGCGGCGAACACGGCGTAGGTCACACCGGTTGGCTGTGTGAGCGTGAAGCCAAAGACGGGACCGAGGAAGGGTCCGCTGCAGGGCGTGGCCAGCACCGTGCTCAGCACACCCTTGAGGAACGCCGCGAGGGGCCCCTCCTGGGTCTGCATCGCCCCGGCCTTGGCACCGATGAAGCCTGGAATCGGCAGTTCCCAGACGCCGAGGAATGAAAGTGCGAAGGCGAACACGATTGCCGCCATGGCGATGTTGAACCGCGACGAGGTGAACTGCTCGCCCCAGGCAAGATTCGAGCCCGCCAGACCAATGTTCGCCGCCACGCTCGCCGTCGCCAGTAGGAAAAAGACAGCGTAAAGACCGGCGCAATACCAGAGATTGAGCTGAAAGATCTCCTGGCGTGCCCGGCCTGACTGCTGGGCGAACGACATGAGTTTGAGGCCGAGCACAGGCAGCACGCAGGGCATGAGGTTGAGGATGAGTCCTCCCACCAGACCCATCAGCAAGGCCGCTGGCAGTGAGACCGGCACGCTGCCCCGTGTCTCCACGGCCTGCGAGCCGACCGGGGCGACGGCGGAAACAGGCTTGACCGGAGACGCGACAGCCAAGGGGGCGGCGGCCGCTGCAGCGTTCACGCCGGGGCCGCTCATGGCAGGGCCGACCTGGCTGCCACCGGAACCCTCAGCCGTTGTCACGGGAGTTGTGGCCGGCTGTCCTGATGCGACCGCCTTGAAGGGGATCGTCTCCGGCGGCGTGCAGGCGTTGTCGCGGCACAGTTGCAGGCTCACGCTGCCGTGGACCTCTGCGGCCTTGCCATCCGGATTCGGAGCCAGCGGCGCCCGCCAGATGACCGTGCCGGCGTGCTCCTCGACCACGAGGCCGTTCCAGCCCGGCACGTCCTTGATGGTCCGCTTGTGGGGAGCCGAATCGGGCCTGAGAGGCCCAGCGAGCTTGAGCGGCGAATCGGCGGCCACGTTAATTCTGGTTGGCTGGGGGCCACCGGGCTTCTGCTCCAGCGAATAGAGGTGCCAGCCCTCTTCCAGCGTCGCCGTCACCGCCAGCACGTCCCCCTGCTGGCCGGGCTCGATCGTGGCGGTGATCTGGGCCGGGCTCCCCAGGGCTGCAGAAATCGACGCTAGCGGGTCAAACGGGGCGGTCTCTGCGGCCGACACCTGCAATCCCGGCGAGAATTCCG
>CAYSPN010000487.1:0-5017 GCA_964432895.1 uncultured Candidatus Kuenenia sp. | reverse complement strand
ACGATGGGGGCCGTGATCGGGATGGAGGGCTCGCGGGCCAACCGGCGGCAGCTCTTCGACATCGCGCTCGCCGGGCCGCTGGCAGGTCTCGTCGTCGCCCTTCCCGTGCTGGCCGTCGGGCTGCTCACGGGCGAGGCCGCGAAGCACAGCCCGTTCGCCATGCCGCCGTTGGCCCGCGGCATCCTCGGGCTCATCCGCCCCGACATCGCCGCCGATGGGACGATCGTCCCCAATGCACTGTTCATGGCGGGCTGGGTGGGCCTGCTCGTGACAGGACTCAACATGATCCCGATCAGCCAACTCGACGGCGGCCATGTGAGCTACGCGATCTTCGGCCGGCGGGCCCACTGGATCGCAAGGAGCATTTTGATCGCATCGATCGCCGCGATCGTGATCCTGGGCCGCACCAACTGGATCGCGATGGTGGTGATCGTGACGCTGTTAGGCACGGATCATCCACCCATCCGTGCCGATGGCCGGCCGCTGGGCCTGGCCCGCACGGTGCTGGGAGTGCTCTCGTTCCTGATCCCGATCGTGACCTTCATGCCCGAGCCGCTGCTGCTGGACTAGGGCGGGGTCGGACTCATCCCCGAACCTCGCCCAAGCTACTTTTCCCGTGCCGACGCATTCCTATCGTCCAAATTCCTTGTATGCCCCTCTCGGGGATGTATCCTCAAAGAAGATCATTGGACAGGGTTTCGTCGCACCAGTGTATTCGGCGACCGTTCGTGGCTCCTGCACTCGCAAAGGATCGCCTCCATGTCCATCTCGCGTCGCCCGATCTTCGCCACGGGAACCCGAACCGTGCCCGCTGCCCTGGCCGCCATCCGCCGCTTGTTTCGCGGTCAGACGCGGGGAGCCGCGGACCGCCGCTTCCGCTCGCGCAGCCGCACGCTCCTGGAACTCGAGCGGCTCGACTCGCGGATCGCGCTCTCGGCTACGCAGCGCCATCCCGGCCCCGTGCCGCTGCGCGGGCTCTATTCCCAGACGGTGGTGGCACCGCAGCTGCCGCGGCCTGTGGCACCGGTATCGCTCGCGCCGGCGGTCCGTGCCGCGGCCGCATCGGTCTCGGCATCGGTGTCGGTCAAGCCGGCGACCGTGACAGTGCCGATGTCTTCGGCGACCGTCATCACGCTCAGCGGCACGGGCTACTCGAGCTCCACCTTCAACGGATACGTCAAGCTCACGAGCGTCGCCACCGGCAAGGTGCAGCAACTCGCCAAACCGACCCAGACGAGCGCCGGCTCTGAGGACTGGGCCATCACGCTGCCCGCCGCCTGGACGCCGGTCGGCTCGTCGCCGACGAACACGCAGTTCTACGTGCAGATCGTGCCGCGTCCGTCCCTGGGCACGGCCTACCCCGCGACCAACTCCGCGGCCAACATCGTCACGCTCGCGCCGCTGCCCGTGCCGAGCATCGCGAGCCTGTCGGCGTCGAAGGGCCCGATCACCGGTGGCAACGTGCTGCAGATCACCGGCGCGAACCTGGTCGACTCAACCGGCAAGAACCTCGTCACGACGGTGGCGTTTTACGCCTCCAATGGGGCCAACGTGGGCGGTATCGGCCAATCGCCCGATGGAACGGCCATTTCGCTCCTTCCGGGCGGCACGGCCAAGTCCGCGACGATCCAGATCACCGTCCCGGATTTCAAGCAGTCTTGGAATGGGAAGAACGGCCAGCCGCCGCTGCCCGTCGCCCCTGCCGGCACGGCGCCGCTCGCGGTCGCGCTCATCCTCTCGAATCAGCAGACGCCGACGAAGCGCACCGCCGCAAACTCCTACACCGTGGGCTACGGGCCGTCGGTGACGGGCGTCGCGATCACGGGCAAGCCGGTCGCCAACGCGCCGCTCGCCGGCGGGTCGGTGCTCACGATCACCGGCAGCGGGTTCGACCAGAAGAGCTCCGTGCAGTTCTCCGATCCCGTCAGCAAGAAGACGTTCACCGTGCCGACCGCCAACGTGAAATACGTCGGCCCGACGCAACTCTCGGTCACGGTGCCCAACCTGCAGCCGACCTTCGCGACCGATGTCACGGTGGACGTGCTCGTGACGAGCAGTACCGGCTTCCCGTCGCCGCTGACCGCCGTCGACAAGGTCACGTTCTTCAGGTCGCAGTACACGCCGCTCGTGATCCGCGTGCCCCAATCGCTGGCCCAGCAGGGCATCTACCTGGCGTCGTTCGCCTTGAAGCAGGCGGCCGACCAGAAGACGGCCGCGCAGTATGGCATCAGCATGCAGGTGACGCCCGGCACCAACGGCAACAACGTGGGCAACTTCGTCGACAGCAGCAACTGGAAGACGTACGACGCGGCCAACAAAGTCAACCTGATGAAGGCCAATCCGCCGCTCTCGTTCACGACGAAGCCCGACGCGCAGGGCTACGTCACCGCCACGATCCAGTACGACAATTACCTCTACTCCAAGGGCATGGGCACGTCGGGCGCGGCGGCGGTCTTGAGCGTGGGCTCGTTTCCGCGGATCGTGCTGAGCAACGACCAATTCTTCGCGGCCGGCGTGCCCGACCCGAGCGCCAATCCCGGCCTCACCTACGGCGTGCTCGAACTGGCCGTGTCGGCGATCCAGGCAAGCAACTACACGGCCGCCAACTCGTTCCTCGACATCACCTACGTCGACCAGTTCGGCATGCCGCTCCAGTTCTGGTCGGCCCCCAATGGCCCCTTCCCGGCCAACGCCCTCGGTGCGACCGCCTACCGACAGCCGACGATCCAGTTCTATCCCTCGTTCGTGGCGACCGCTGCCGCGAGCAATCCGGCGGCGGCCGCCTTCGGCGAACTGCTCACGGCGGGCCAGGCCGCGCAGATCCTCGCCCCCGCCAAGTACCTGGCCCAGGTCGAGGCGAACCCGGGGATCCAGCCCACGCCCGCGCCGCTCGCGAGCTATCCGGGTGGCACACTCGCCCCACCGGCCGACCCCACGGGCGTCGACACGTCCCAGCCGGGATTCGCGAAGGGCTACTTCTACTTCGTCACCGCGGTCGGCGCGACCGGTCAGGAGTCGGCGGCCCGACCGGCTGCCCAGCAGATTCCGATGCCGATCGCCGACAGCAACGCCATGCTGCTCAACTGGGGCGCCTTCCCGAATGACGCGATTCCTACGGCGGCGGGCTACCACGTCTACCGCCAGGCCGGCTGGACCGCTGCGGAGAAGTCGTGGACGGCTTACGACGACGTGGCAAAGCTCACCTCCACGCCGGTCACGAACCTTAGCTTCATCGACACGGGTGCCCAGCCGGCCAATTCCAATGCCACGCTGCCCACGAGCAACGCTGCATACTCGGCGCTGAGCACGTATTTCGACGAGGCACTTGATTCGTTCTTCGCACACTACGCGACGAAGACGTTCTCGATCTACAGGGACGGCTTCATACTGACTGGCAACACGGTCGATGGCGGCGAGACCGGCGCGGCGTCCTTCACCTATCAGAGTTCCTCGGGTGCGAAGACGGTGAAGATCTACGGCCGCGCGCTCCTCCTGACCGACACGCAGAACTCGCAGAACCAGTTCGTCTTCCTCGATCCCTCGAGTCCTTATCTCGCGAAGAACAACTGGATGGGCGTGCAGACGAATCTCGGCTATTCGGCCGGATACCAGATCTTCGCGGCCGCGGGGGCCGCGGGGGATGGCGGGCCGGCCGATGCCGCCACCGTCGGCACGAACGCCGCCAACCCCTGGAAGGATCTGCAGAACTCGATCGCCACGGCCTTCGACCGCGGGTTGGCGACGAACTTCGCCCTCGCCCCGGACGCCTGGGCCACGCCGCCGCAGTTCTCCGCCCCCGCCGCCGTCGCCACGGGCACGCCCGGCACGCTGCAGAGCGTGCCCTACACGTACGCCGTGACCGGTATCCTCCAGGGAGGTCTGGAGACGACGCTCGGCGTGCTCACGAGCGCCAAGCCGACGCAGGCCGGCGCCTCCGTCAGGCTGCAGTGGTCCACCGCTCCGACGGGATCCCCCCCGGGCAACGCCTACCAGTCGTACACCGTCTAGCGGGCCAAGGGCTACCCGGGGCAGCCGCTTTCGTTCAAGAAGGTCAACAACAACCCGATTCCGCTGCCCGCGACCGGCCAGATCGTGACGTACGTCGACAGGGGCCGCTCCGCAACCGTCCAGCCCACCGCGCAGCCTGTCTCCTACTTCGCGGCCGGCACGACGAGCGATGTCTACGCCGCCTTCATGCATCGGATGGGCGTCAACGGCCGCTCCTACGGCTATGCCTACGACGATCAGGGCGCCCTGGCCTCGACCTCGAGCATCGACTATCTCCAGGCGGCCTGGCTCACCGTGCTCCCGTGGGGAACCGGTACGGCCGGCTATCTGGCGGTCGATCCGCTCCCGGCGAACATCCGCGCCGTGGATAGCATCGACCCCGCGAACAAGGTTGACCTCACGCACCTCACGATCGGCCTCCAGACGATGGCGGGCGCCGGCAAGTACGCCTATCCCGTGTTCGGCTCAGCCGTCGGGCAGAGCGTGCGGGTGACGGCATCGAATCTGCCCGGCGTGAGCGTGGGCACGAAGGCCCTCGTGTCATACACCAACGGCCGGGCGAACCTGAGCCTCTCCGGCGGCACTCCGACGGCCGGCCAGACCTACTCGCTCACGCTCCAGCTCTACAACGAGGTCACCGGCAAGCCGATTACCGCCGTGAAGCCGGTCACGATGACGTTTAGGACGTTCTGAGTAGCTGCGGAAAAAGCCATCCGTGGCCCGCTCACTCGTGGCCAGTCATGTCACGGTTACCACCATGACGGAAGGCTCGGCAAGGCACAAGACTGTGAAAGCGTGGAAGAATCGGCGCAGCCTGCGGCATGGTCCGAGCATTGCGGCATGGCGGAAAGCGTGGCGGCCACGTTGCTTCGTTGACGCTCCCGCTGCCGATGCCCACAATTCAATGTCTCGCCCTCAGCCGCTTGCTCCGCTAAAGTTCCGCTCCCGTCCCGCCAGGACACCCCAGAGGAGAAAACCCATGAACGGCACCCCGAATCTCGTCGAACAG
>CAYSPN010000486.1:0-2451 GCA_964432895.1 uncultured Candidatus Kuenenia sp. | reverse complement strand
TTCGTCCACCAGCGTGTGGGGCACGGGCCACCCGATCCGCTTCACTTCCTGGAAGTAGATCGTGCACTTGTAGTGGGCGTGGTGCAGTTGAGCCGGCCCGGCGAGCGGATAGTGCCGCGGCGGATCCATGTAGTCGGCGATCTTGCACTTCGAGATCCGCACGTGGTTCCGCTGGATCTCGTAGAGGAACGGCCAGTTGCCCTGGACGGGACGGGCCTTTTCGAGCGCCCTCATCACCTCGTCGTCGCTCGGCTCATCGAGAGCTTCGCAGGGTCCACCGGGCGGGATCGGGCCGAGCACCGGGGCCCGCTCGTAGCGTTCGTAATTCCAGAACTGGTCTTCCTTCTGCTTCTGCATGTAGACCGGCACGGGGATCGGGAAGGCGAGGGGGCCGAGATTCGGTCCCTGTGAGGTGATCCAGAAGCAGCCGCTCTGTGTCGCCGAAACCACCGCCACGACCAATGCCAGCGAGACGAATCGTGCCTGAGCCTTCATGGACAAAACCTCCTTCGATGATCCGGCGGCGGTCGGGAGACCGACCCTGCAGGATGTATCGACTCTGCGGCCTCCCAACTTGCGGATTTTCCTGACTGGGCAAGAAAGAACGGTCAGCGGGAGACGACCGCGCATGAAAAAACCACTCCCCCGAGCGTGCGGGGGAGTGGTTCTGTTCGATCCGGATGGGCCCCACGGCGGCCTGTTGCAGCCTAACGATGGTGGCTGTGGATGTGCCGCTCGTCGAAGTCGAGCCACCACCAGCCGTCGTCCCACTCGAGCGAGACCCGCCGCCAGCCGAGCGGCACCTGCGGATAGGGGTAGAACGGACCGATGTAAGGCCAGGCAGTCGGGGAATACTGGGTCGGATACTGGACAGCAGCCACGTTGGGCGAGGCAGCGTAGCTGGGCCATGCGTAGTTGGGCATATTGGGCCCGTCTCCGCGGCCGGGGATCGGCGGCATGCCGACACCCGTGCCACCCATTGGCATCGGGCCGCCGGCATAGCCGGGCCCGCCGCTGGCGTAGCCACCCGCCCCAGCCTGACCGCCACTGGCATAGCCACCGTCGGCCACGCCGCCGTTCACGGGGCCACCTTCCGTGACCCGCATCGAACCGGGCACCATCTGACCATCGACCACCGGCCCCTCATACCCGCCGGGCGACGGCAGGTGCATCGGGTCTGACTGCATGCCGCCCCGCATCGCGGTGCGCTGCACAGGGCCACGCATGGCCGCTCTGGCATCCATCCTGGGATCACGACCCTGCCCGGTCATCGGCTGCGAGCGAGGCTGGCCTGCGGCAGGCTGCATCGACCGCGCCGACGTCATGGCGAGAGGGCGGGGAGAATTCGGTGTTTGCCGGCCACCTGCGTTGCCCTGCGGCTTCGCTGTGGGTGCCAGCGCCTGGGCGAGTTGCACCGGGGCCTCCTGGCCGCCGAAGGCGAGCAGGCCGCGCGGTGCCGGCTGGGGCACCGCAGCCAATGATTTCGCCGCTGCGGCAGGCGTTGAGGCATTTTTCCCAGCTGCTGGCGTCGGCATGCCGACGGCGCCCCACGCCGAGGATGGCATGCTGAACGCCGGCGTTCCTCCGGCCGACTCAGCCTGCTTGCCAATGGCAAGGCGATTGACCACGCGTTCCACGCCAGGTGTGTTTTCAGCGAGGCTCACGGCGGCAGCGAGCTGCTTTTGATCGGCAACCCGGCCCTCGAGCCAGACGGTGCCCGACTTCGCCTTCACGTTGACCTTATACCCAGCCAACGACCCCGATTCCCGCAGCTTCGCGGCCACGGAACCCGCCAGGTCATCGGCCCGTGCTGCCGGCAGAACGAGCGATGTGCCGACCACGGCCATCACGAATGCGGATCTCAGAATGGACATGCATGGCTCCTTGGATCGATTCGGCTGCGGCCCGCACAAAGCTGCTGCAGGGCCCTTCCGGAAAGGGGCGGGCACGCACGCCCGACCTTTCTCCCGGAGTCTTTTCGGCGCACGATCATGCCGAAGGGGAGTTTTTTTCCGCCGCCAACGAAAACGCCGGTCACACCAGCGAGACCGCGCAGGCCAGGCAAGCCAGGCAAGCGCTCGTCGACGGCGGCTCGCCTCAACGTCCCGACTCAGCGCTTCGACTCAGGGGCACCCCTGAAGACGGGCTTGCATCACTGAAAATCGATAATGGCGATCAGCGTCATGAGCGTCAGCGTCACGGCACACGCGGCGCTTGCGCCCGGACCAAACTGCAGGCTCCAGCCGCACAAGGCTCCCACGACGACGAGCGACAGCAGGCAGAGCCACTGACCGCCCCGTTCATACCGGGTGCCTTCGGCCAATCTGGCCGAGGCGGCGGCAACGATCCCGAGCACCTGAACGAGGCCCAGCGTGCACAGCAGCGGGTTGACGGCGATGGCAAGGAGCATAATGGACGGACATTAGCGAACAGACCACCGGGCCCGCAAAG
>CAYSPN010000485.1:0-2070 GCA_964432895.1 uncultured Candidatus Kuenenia sp. | reverse complement strand
GCGCCCGCGCCCGCTGCGTTGCAGCCTCAGCCCACCACGCCGCCGACACTGTCGCCGACCCCGTCGCTGAAGCCGATCCCCGAACTCCAGCGGACGCCGTCGGCGAATGGCGCCGGCTCCGCGGCCTCGACTGCGCCGACCACCCCCGGCAGCCCTGGTTTGGCGGCGCCGATGATGCAGCCGTATCGAGCCCCTGCCAACGGCACACCGGCTCCGTCGCTGGCACCCATGGGCGGATATGGCACCGGCACGAGCGGCACGGGCGGCGGCACGAGCACCAGTGGCAGCAATGGCATGCCGGTTCTGCCTGGCGCAGGCCCCAACCCCGCGACAGGAGCCTTCCCGAAGCTGCTCGAGCCGACCGGCCACACCACCTCATGGCAGCCCACCACCGGATGGTATCCGTCGCAGGTGGCACGGCCCACGGGCTACCCGACAGCTGCCCTTCCCGGCCGCGTGCAGTAGCGATTGGCCTGATACGATATCGGCAGCCTGACCCGCGAGACGCCGCTGCATCCACGGTGGAGGTTCCGAGGTCGTCGTTCTGAGGCACGCCGTGACGAATGCCGATATTGCAGCAACGTTCGAGCAGATTGCCGACCTGCTCGAGTATCAGGGGAGCAACGTCTTCCGCGTGCGGGCATACCGCAACGCCGCCCGAACCATCGAAGGCATGGTCGAGTCGCTGGCCGCCGTGCGAGCGGATTCGGTCCGCTCCCTGACCGACCTCGAGGGCATCGGCAGCGACCTGGCCGAGAAGATCGGCACGCTTCTGGACACGGGCGAGCTACCGCTGCTGGCCGACCTGCGGAAGGCGGTGCCGGCGGTGGTGTTTGAGCTCATGCGGGTGCCCGGGCTCGGACCCAAAAAGGTGAAGCTGTTGGTCGACCAGCTTGGCATCGATTCGCTTGACGCGTTGGAAGCAGCCTGCCGAAATGGTCAGGTCGAGGGTGTGAAGGGATTTGGGGCGAAGACCCAGGCGGCAATCCTCGGAAACATCGCCTTTGCCAAGGACCCGGAGCATGCTCGGCTCTTGTGGCAGGAGGCCGACGTGATCGTGCAGGAAGTGCTCGCCTGGATGCGCGGGTGTCCGCAGGTGCGGCAGATCGAAGGGGCGGGCAGCTGGCGGCGGGGCCGGGAGACGGTCGGCGATCTCGATTTCGTCGTCGACAGCGACGACTCCGCCGCCGTCATGGACCGACTGCACGCGTGGAAGGAGACATCGGCGGTATTGCTACGCGGGGAGACGAAGACGAGCGTGCGCGGGCCGCGGGGCGTGCAAATCGACCTGCGGGTTGTCGAGCACAGGTCGTTTGGGGCGGCACTGCAGTATTTCACCGGATCGAAGGAACACAACGTGCGTCTTCGCTCGTGGGCCCGCGACAGGGGGCTGACGATCAACGAATACGGTGTGTACACGGTCGGCTCGGAAGCCAAGGGCGACACGAAGCCGGTCAAGGGGGCGTTGGTCGCCGGTGCCACCGAGCAGGATGTGTACGGAGCGGTGGGACTGCGATGGGTGCCGCCGGAACTGCGCGAGGGCCGTGACGAAATCGGCGAGGCCGATAGCGACGAACTGCCTGAGTTGGTGGACCTGGCCGATATTCGTGGCGATCTCCACATGCACACCACGGCCACCGACGGCGAGGACACGCTCGCGGAGATGGTTCGCGCGGCGATCGCCCGCGGGCTCCAGTACATCGCCATCACCGATCATGGCCAGCGGGTGACCATGGCCCGGGGCCTCGACGCACTTCGGCTCTTGAAACAATGGGACGACATCGACCGGCTCAATGAGTCATTGGCCGAGGATGGCCGGCCTCCGATCGTGGTGTTGAAGGGGATCGAAGTCGACATGCTGGAGAAGGGTGGACTCGACCTGCCCGATGCCGTTTTGGAGAAAGCCGACTGGGTGGTGGCCAGCCTTCATTACGGACAGAACCAGCCGCGGGAGCGAATCACGGCCCGCATCATCGAGGCGATCGAGAATCCGCACGTGAGCGTGATCGGCCATCCCACCGGGCGGCTGCTCAATCGGCGTCCCCCGTACGACGTCGACATCGAGGCGGT
>CAYSPN010000484.1:0-7955 GCA_964432895.1 uncultured Candidatus Kuenenia sp. | reverse complement strand
GACCACCTTCTGCACGACGCCTTCCCTGAGGATACGGAGCCCGAGCCCGAGGTCGACCTGGTGCTCGACCCGTCGCCGCCGGAGGCATTCGTCCGCGAGGTGCTGTCGCGTCACGGCTTTCGTGACATTGCTGCCGCGCATCGGGCGATCGAGAGCCTCGGCGAGGAGAAGGTGCGATTTCTCTCGACGCGGCGGTGCCGACATTTTCTGGCGGCGATCGCGGCCCGGCTGCTCGCGGCCATCGCCACCACACCCGACCCCGATGCCACGCTCGCGAACCTCGTCGCCGTCAGCGATTCCCTCGGCGGCAAGGGTGTGCTCTGGGAACTGTTGAGCTTCCATCCGCCATCGCTCACGCTCACGGTGCGGCTCTGCTCATCGAGCCCCTTCCTCGCCAAACTGCTGGTGAGCAATCCGGGCATGGTCGACGAACTGCTCGACAGCCTGGTGGTGCCGAGGCTGCCCAGGCCGGACGAGCTCGACGCCGCCCTCGCCGAACTCTGCAAGGGGGCGGTCGAGCTGGAGCCGATCCTCCATGCCTTCAAGGCCTCGCAGCAGTTGCGGGTGGGGGTGCGGGACATCCTCGGTCGGCAGAACGTGATGGAGACGACTGCCTCGCTCTCAGCGATTCCGGAATCGATTCTGCGGGTGGTGATGATCCGCGAGGAGGAGAGACTCGTGGAGCGGCTGGGCGAGCCGATGGCCGGGCAGGGGGAGACAGTCGGCGTGCGGGCCGGGCCGGTCGTTCTGGCGATGGGCAAGTTCGGTGGCCGCGAGATGAACTACGCCAGTGACGTGGACCTTGTGTTTCTCTACGACCATGACGGCATTTCCTTTCACCGCCGCCGCACGCGGCGAAGCGTCGAGGGCACGACGAACGCGCACTTCTTCGCGGAACTCGCGCAGCGGACGATGAAGGTGTTCAACGCGTTCGGTCCCCATGGCCGGCTCTACGAGATGGATTCCCGGCTCCGCCCCAGCGGCCGCAGCGGACCAACGGCGGTGTCCCTCGACGACCTTGCCCGTTATTTTGCCGAGGATGGTCCGGCCGCCATCTGGGAACGGCAGGCACTGGTGAAGGCGAGGGTCGTCGTCGGCGGCGCCGCGGCCGCGGCGCGGGCGATGCGGATCGTGCACGCCGCCGTCTACGAGCGGCAGTGGACCGCGGCCGAGGTCGCCGAGATTCGCCGGATGCGGCACCGCATGGAGGAGGGCGCCCGGGCGACGAACCTCAAGCGTGGCCCGGGCGGCGTCGTCGACATCGAGTTTGTCACGCAAGTGCTGCAACTCGTGCACGGCGGCCGCGAGCCCGCGGTCCGCACGCCCGAGACACTCGTGGGCCTCGAGCGATTACAGGCTGCGGGACATTTGAATGCGGAAGAATTTGGATTCCTGGAACAGTCCTACCGGCAACTGCGGAAGATAGAGGGGCATCTGCGGCTGCTCGACGCACCAGCACGGCACGACTTTCCGTCGGTCAGGTCAGAGCAGCGGACGCTCGCCCACCTGCTCGGCTACGACAGTCCGGAAGATCTTGTGGCGGATGTGCAGTCGCTCACCACCCGCACGCGGCAGGCATTCGACGCGGTATTCGACCGCGTGGTGGCCTCGTTGGCGTGAGGTAGACCCATTCCCATCCCATCGCGGATTCCCTCGCTTGCGCTTC
Organism: uncultured Candidatus Kuenenia sp.; assembly: GCA_964432895.1. Classification (GTDB taxonomy): domain Bacteria; phylum Planctomycetota; class Planctomycetia; order Pirellulales; family UBA1268; genus CAMCQY01. The sequence goes on along the minus strand of CAYSPN010000484.1, from coordinate 6,289 downwards.
GGGCTTGCATGGCAGCGCGGGGTCATCGGAGCCCGCAGCGCGAGCAACGGACTGCATCGGAGGGGCGTTCTTCGTCCAAGCCCGCAGCGCGAGCAAGGGACTGCTGGCGTCACTTCGTGGCGCGGCGACGGGCGGCCCACAGTTCCCAGGCCACGGGCAGCACCGACACCAGCACGATGCCGACCACCACCAGTTCGAAGTTCTTCTTCACAATCTCCATCCCGCCGAAGAAATAGCCGGCCAGTGTGCAGATCAGCACCCACGCCAGGCCACCTACGACGTTGTAGTAGAGGAACTGCGGATAGTTCATCTTGCCGACGCCGGCGATGAAGGGGGCGAACGTGCGGATGATCGGCACGAACCGGGCGAGCACGATCGTCTTGCCGCCGTGCCGATCGTAGAACTCCTGCGTCTTGACCAAGTGCTCGTGCTTCAAAAACCAGGCATTGATGCGGAAGGCCCGGGGGCCGACGGCCCGGCCGATGGCGTAGTTCATCGTGTCGCCGAGCACTGCGGCGATCGACAGCAGGATCAGCAAGACGACGATGTTGATCGAGTCCGGGTGGAGCGCAGCCATGGCTCCCGCGGCGAAGAGCAGCGAATCGCCCGGCAGAAAGGGCGTGACCACGAGGCCGGTCTCGCAGAGGATGATCGCGAACAAGAGCACGTAGGTCCACGGTCCCCAGATGGTGAGAATCTCGTGCAGTTTCTCGTCGAGGTTCAGAAAGAGATCGAGAAAAGGCTTCAGGGCTTCCATGGCATGTCCGGAGCGTGGTGAGATGTCGCGGTCCGATGCGTGCCGCCGACCCTATTCGTCGCCGCGGATCATAGTTTGCGCGAATGCGTTTGCAAACTGCGTTGCAACACCAGCCACGTGATGGCGACGGGCACTGCGAGCGATCCCACGAGCACCCACTGGAGCGAATCGGCCTGCCGGCCGAGGGCACCGGCGAGGCTCCAGACCAACGCGATGGCGAGGTTGCCGCTGCCGGCAGCGACGAGAAATTCTCTCCATCCCATGCCGGCGGCGCCGGCCATGATCGCCGCAGCCTCGGCCACGAGCGGCAGGGGCCGGGTGAGCACGACGGCCAGCGGCCCAAAGCGGCGCTGTTGCCGTGCCAGCCGTTCCTGCTCATCCAGCGAGAGGCTGGAGAGCGATGCGGCGCCCGCGGTGCGGCCGAGCCACCAGCCGAGCATCGCACCGGCCGTCATGCCCAGCCAGGCACAGGCCGTGCCGATGACGACGCCGAGTTGCGCACCTCCGAGGGTGGCCACCATGCTCGAGGGCACGGGGAGCAACAGGTCGGCGGCGAGCACGCCCACCTCGATTGCCGCCAGCACTGGGGGGGCGGGGAGCGGATCGAGCCACCGGGCCACCGCATGATCGAGACGCGTGCCGAAGGCGAGGAATGGAACCAGCGGTACGGCCACCGCCATGAGTGCGAGGATCAGGAGGAGGCGGAGCGGGCGGTGCATGAATGTGACGGTGGGCGAAAGCGTGTGGGCTACCGGTCAGACACTTCCACCGGTGGAAGCAGCCCGTGCGCGTGCCTGCGCTGCAAAGTCGAGCCCCGTGAGCCCGCTCCAGGCGGCGAGGATCGCCTGGTAGATCGTGCCCGGGCGGCCGGGGCCGATGGTGCGGCCGTTGAAGCGTGTGGCGGGCAGGATGCAGTTGGGCGTGCTCGTGAGCAGGATCTCTTCGGCGGTGGCCAGATCCATCTCGTTCAGCGATCGTGTCGTCCAGGGCAGACCCAGCGATGCCGCCAGGTTTTCGGCGCACCGCAGGCTCACGCCCGCGAGCGCGTCGGCCATTGGCGGCGCGAGGATCGTGCCCTCGCGGACGATCGCGATATTGGCGGTGGAGGTCTCGCTGACGCGGCCGTCGAGATGGCAGACGACGGCCTTGGCTCCCGGTTCGGCGGCATGAGCCTCGCGGTCGGCGAGAAAGTAATGGAGGCGGCTGCGGACCTTGGCCTGCACCGGCCAGCAGTCGTCGGGGACCTGTTTCACGGACACGCTTCGCAATGACACGCCATGCTCGTAGGCATTCGCCCAGAGGCGAAACGCCAGGGGAAAGGTGTGGATCACCGTGCGTGGCATGCCTCCCCGGCCGCCGTGCTGCGACGGCTGGTCGCCGGGCGTGACGAAGATCACGAGCCCCAGGTCGTCATCGACCGGGCCAGAGGCGTGATTGCGGGCCGCCACTTCGGCTGCCGCCGCGAACACCTCCGCCAGCGGCCGGACAGGATCGATGCCGACGACCTGCAGGGATTCGCGGAGCCGTTCCTGGTGGGCGTCGGCCATGAAGAGCCGGCCGCGAAAGGTTCTCAACTGCTCGGTGACCGTGGCTCCCAGTACGAAGCCTGCATCACCGACGGGCAGGGAGAGCGATTGCCGGGGAATGAACGTGCCATCCACCCAGGCCATGTCGCCCCGCTGCGGTGCGGACTGCTGGGCGGGTTCAGCGGGCGTTTTCATGCGGGCCCTGCAGCTCGCCACAAGCGGCTCCCCACAAAAAGTGGAGGATAGGGGATTTGAACCCCTGACCTTCTGGCTGCCAGCCAGACGCTCTCCCAATTGAGCTAATCCCCCATGGAACCTTTTGCCACGCGGCCGCTTGAACAGCGGGCACGTGGCTCATGCGATGGGGGAGCCGCGACGGTGTCAGACCGCCTGATGAAAACTATCGCGATAGGGCGGGCGTGTCAACGCGGTACGCTGCCGCTGGGCCACGAAGTCGCGAAAATCCCCGGAAAAATCTCTCGGGAAACAGGCACTGGAGATTGGCGGGCAGGCGAATCAGACTACAGGTCTTCCGGCCGGTGAACGCTGAGTCAGAAGGTTGATGGAACCCTCACCCGACCCTCGCTTGCGCTTCGGGCTTGGATGGGCGGCCAAAACGCTCCGGGCTTGGATGGGCGGCCAAAACGCTTCGGGCTTGGATGGGCGGCCAAAACACTTCGGGCTTGATGGGCATACAGTGCCGATGAAAAACTCCTCCGAAACCCCGACGCCGTCACCCGTGAGCCAGGCTGCGGTCACGGTGGCGCTTGCCGTCTATCTTCTGGGCCTAGTGCTCTCGATCGTCGGCAATACCAGCAGCGGCTCATCGGCGGTCGTTCGCACGATCAAGAGCCGCCTCTTCTCGCCGTGGATGGTGCCGCCATGGCTCGACCTCGGCTTCGATTATCGGCTTACCTACGGCAACGACCAGGACGGCGACTTTTCTGTCGAGGTGCGGCGGCAGGGTGATGCGAAGCCGGCGGCCGTGCGTCTCCCCGGCCGACTCACCGGTGAACGGGCTGCCCGGTGGCGGCGGCTCGCGCGGTCGATCGCCGTCGAAGATGCCGACCGCGATGGTCTGCTGGCGGCGGCCGTCGGACGGGGCATGTTCGATGACGTCGGCGCTGAGGACGTCATCGTGCGGGTGCTGCGGACGCCGCTCGTCGATCGTGGCGGTCCGCCGACGGTGCCGGTGCAGTCCTCCTCGGCCCGGGTCCGCATGGTGGGCGGCGAACTGCAATTGATCCGCGCGGAACCCCGCGGCGAGGTCGCGCCACTCGTGCGGCCCGACGCCAACGGCGACCCGAGCGACGGTGGCACCGGAAACGCCGCGGAGTCCACGCGATGAATGCCCGGTCATGGGCCTCTGTTGGTTCCGCTCTCCCGGCATCGGGCACTGGCGTCGCCGCCATCGGCGATGCCTGGAACCGTTTCTGGTTCAGTCCCGCCGACAGCCGGCCGCTCGCCCTGGTGCGGATCGGCGCGGCAGCGATTGCCCTGGCGGCATGGTGGAGCTATGCCGCCGACCTGCAGGCGTGGTTTGGGCCTGCGGGCGTTCTGCCTGCCGAAACCATGCGGGAGTGGCGTTCGCCGTATGGTTTTTCACTCTTTGATTGGGCCGCGACACCCGCGGCACTGACCGTGCTCTTCGGTGCGACGGGCGTGGTCTTCGCCCTGCTGCTCGTCGGCTTCGCGACGCCCGTGGTCGCGCCACTTGCGGCCGTGCTCTGGGCGTCGCTCTTGCACCGCGGCCCGATGCTCGCGGGACCCGGCGACGACTGCCTGTCGATCCTGCTCTGGTGTCTCGCCATCGGCCCGGCCGGTGAGCATGTTTCACTCGATCGCTGGTTCGCGAATCGTGCGGGCCGGCCCGTGCCGGCGGCAGGCTGGTGGGCGAGCATCTCGCTGGGGCTCCTGCAGATGCACGCCACGGCGATCGCTGTGGCGGCCGTGCTCGCGCAGCTCAAGGGAGATGTCTGGTGGAATGGCCTGGCCGCCTGGTATCTGGCGACCGGGCCGCGGAGTGGGCCTGCCGGTCTCGTGCCATTGCTGGAAAGATCGGAATACCTGACGAACCTGCTCACCCATGGCATCACCGCCTTCGAGATCCTCTTTGCCATCGGCCTCTGGTGTGGGCCGACGCAGCAATTCGTGGCCAGGGTAGGGCTGGTCGGCTGGCCGCTCGTGGGCCTGCTGGCGGGCGAGCCGCTCTGGGGACTGGCCGTGGCACTGTTCGCCCTGCCGCTGGCCGTGCGACGGTAGTCGGCCGAAACTGCTAGCCACCGGAAACGGCGGAATCGGGGTGGTTCGAAAAGCAGCCTGCAGCGGCCCACGCTCCGTGCCGTACCGCCATTTCTCCCGCTGTTCGGAGCTGCTACCCTCCCCGCCCCGCTTCCGCATGTGACAGTTCCCTCTGCGCCGGAGACCCATGCTGATGAACGATTCGCAGCGACGCATGACGTGCGCCCGGTGTGATTGGCGACTCATACTGGCCATCGTCATGCCGCTGCTGGCCGCGTTGGCCGGCTGTGGCACGACGAGGATGAGCGATTCGAAACGCACCGCCACCGAGCAGCTGCTCGTGTCACAGGCGATCGATCGGGCCGTCATGCGGGTCGATGTCCGCCCGCTGGCGGGCAGGAAGGTGTTCCTCGAAACGGCCTTCATGGACGACGTCGAAGACGGCAAATACCTCGAGAGCGCCCTGCGGCACCAGCTGATGGCCTCGGGCTGTCTGATGGCAAAGGATCGCGAGTCGTCGGATGTGGTAGTGGAAGCACGCGCGGGAGCGGTCGGCACCGACAGGAGTTCGGTCCTGCTTGGGATTCCAGCGACCAGCGTCACGCTCAAGGGCAACGAAACCTCCACGCCGGAACTCGTGCTGGCCAAGCGTTCGGAACAACGCGGCGTGGCGAAGCTCAGCGTCTATGCCTACGAGCGGGAGAGTGGCCAGCCGGTCTGGCAGAGCGGGGAGGAGCATGTCGCCAGCCATGCCCGCGACCGCTGGCTCTTCGGAGCCGGTCCTTGGCAGGACGGAGAGATTCACGACGAGCCGGCATTCGCGGGGCGTGCCATTCACAAGCGCAACTCGAAAGCCGCCTCCGATGCCGCGCCGCAGGATCCCGCGGCGCTCGCTCGCATGGTTGACTTCTCGAAACCCAAGGTCTTCTCCAGCCCGAGCGTGGGAGGCAACGCGACGACCCGCCCGCCCACGGCCATCGCCGACCAGCGGACCGTCGACCTGCCGACCGTGCGGTGAGCGAGTCCTCAGCCGCCGTCCGCGAGCAGACGGCGAAAGTCGCTCACGTCGATCACCTTCACGCCGAGCTTCGTGGCCTTCTCCAGCTTGCTGCCCGCCTCGTCGCCGGCGACGACGTAGTCGGTCTTCTTCGACACGCTCCCCGACGCCCGACCGCCCGCCTTGCGGATCGCCTCCTCGGCCTCCTGCCGTGAGAAGCCGGCGAGCGTGCCCGTCACCACCAGCGTCTTGCCCGTAAGCGGTCCCTCGCCCACCCGCTCCGATTCCGGCACGTCGAGGGCCACGCCTGCCTGTTCGAGGCCTCGCAGCACCCGTTTGCCGTAGCTGCTCGCCAGCCACTCGTGCACGCTGGCCGCGATCACCGGGCCGATGTCCTCCACGGCGGAGAGTTCGTCGACGCTCGCTGCGCGGAGCTGGTCGAGCGACGGAAACCGCCGGCAGAGCAGGGAGGCCACCCGCGGGCCCACGTGGCGGATGCCGAGCGCATTGAGCACGCGGACGAGCCCGCGGCTGCGGCTGGCGGCGATCTGCGTGACGAGGGCCTGGGCTGACTTTTCGCCCATCCGTTCGAGCGGCTCGAGCTGGGCCTCCGTCAATGCGTAGAGATCGGCGTAGTCCTTGACGAGCCCTGTGGCCACGAGCTGCTCGACGAGCTTGTCGCCGAGGCCCTCGATGTCCATCGCACCGCGCGATGCAAAGAACTTGAGCCGCTCGCGGCACCGTGCCGGGCAGTCGACGTCGGGGCAA
>CAYSPN010000483.1:0-3883 GCA_964432895.1 uncultured Candidatus Kuenenia sp. | reverse complement strand
ATGCCCGCGCATCGGCTGGAGGGCGACGGACCGCTCGATGACCTCGCGAGGCTGCTGACTGTCCGCGGCCTGCCGGCCCGACTGATCGGCGATGATGAGACTGGGGCGGCTGGGGCACTCTTGCTCGAGCCGCCCGGGCCCGCACGGCTCGGCCTGGTCTGGGAGACTGCCCGCGATGCAGGCGTTGTCATCCGGTCGCTGGAGCCGGCGTGTCGGCCGCTGGAGGAGGTCTTCGTGCAGACGCTCCGCGCCGCTGACGCCGAGGATGCGACGAGCCACGAGCCTCTTGAGCGGGAGGAGAGCCATGCCGCTCCATGACGTGGGCTACAGGCCGTGGCGGGGTGAACGGCTCGGCTCCGGCGCAGCCATTGGCGTGATTGCACTGACCGGTATCAAGCTGGCGTGGACGAGCCGCTGGCTCCGCCGCATGGTGTTCTTCGCGTGGAGCCCGGCGCTCGTGTTCGCGATGAGCTTCTTCGCGTTCGAGCAGGCGATCGACGAGGGCCGACTGGCCAACATGCGTGACGCGGCCCGCGCCGGTCGCAATCTCGACGGGGTGGGCATGCTGGGCACAGTCCTGGCCGACACGTTGGGCAGGACGCCGGGACACGCCGCAGGCACGCGACCCGTGCGGCGCGAGGGCGGGCCGCCAGTGGATCCGAAGGTCGATATCGCCGAGACGCGGCGGGTGGTCTGGTCGCGGCTGCTGCTGGCCTTCATGCGGGTGCCGCAGGCAGTGCTCCTGGCTGGCGTCATTGGGCTGGTCGCACCGACGCTGGTGTCACGTGATCTCCGGGCAAAGGCCTGGCTCGTCTACTTCACCCGGCCGGTGGGCCGGCTCGAATACATCCTCGGCAAGGCGGCCATCCTCGGTGTGCTCGTCGCCGCCATCACGGTGCTGCCGGCGCTGGCACTGTGGCTGATGGGCGTGCTGGTCAGTCCGAGCGTGTGGGTTGCCGTCGACACCTGGGACCTGCCGCTGAAGGCGGTCGCAGCGAGCCTCGTGCTTGCCGTGCCGACGGTGCTGCTGGCGCTTGCCTACTCCTCGGCCACGGCCGAGAGCAGGATCGCCAGCTTCGCATGGTTTGCGACGTGGGCGGCCTGCTGGATCGCCCACTCGACGCTCACGACGGCTGATATGGTGGCGGCCGCCCGGCAGGCCGAGACGACTGCCACGGCGGAGAGCGGCCAGCGGGAGGGGCGGGCTGGATCCTGGGGCGAAGATCCGTTCGGCGATCTTGAAGAAGATGCATCCGGGATGAAGCGACGATCACCAACGGCCGCCAGATCTTCCGGTGATGGGCTGCCGCGTCGGTTTCGCTGGCTGGCGAAGGCTGCTGGCATGGACCCGTCGATCGATCGCTGGGCCTGGCTTTCACCGTATCATGCGCTTGGGGTCATGCAGGCCTGGATCTTTGGGATCGAAACGAGACCTCAGGCGGTCGTGCCGTCTCTGGTGTCGCTGGCGATCGTGTCGCTCGCCGCCGTGATCGTGCTGTTCAACAGGATCGACGCCCCGACCCGAGTCTGACTCGTTCAACGCCCGCCTGTTCTCGTCCCCTCATCCTTGCCGACGCACCCATGCTCTCTCTCACGCACGTCACGAAGGTCTTCGGGTCGGTGATCGGCGTCAACGACGTGACGGTGGAGTTGGGGGCCGGGGCCCACGGGCTGCTCGGCCCCAACGGCGCCGGCAAGACCACGCTCCTGGGACTGATTACGGGCCAACTCCGGCCCACGATGGGGCAGGTCCTCGTGTTTGGCGAACGTCCGTTTGCCAACCCGCGGGTGCTGCGGCGGATTGGGTTCTGTCCTGCCGCCGATCTCTTGGAACGGCGGGCAACGCCCCGAGAGTGGGTGCGGTATCTCGTGCGGCTCTCCGGCTTCCGGGAGAAGGCTGCGGCCGAGCGGGCGGATCGGGAGCTTGACCGCGTGGGGCTGGGTGAGGCGATGGACCGGCCACTGTCCACACTCTCCAAGGGGATGCGGCAGCGGGCGAAACTGGCGGGCGCCATGGCACACGACCCTCATCTCCTCGTGCTCGACGAGCCCTTCGACGGGCTCGATCCGGTGGCACGGCACGACCTCGTTGGTCTCGTGCGGCACTGGTCGGTGTCGGCCAACACGGCCGACGTGCCGCGGACGCTCATCGTGGCCAGCCACCTGCTCCACGAAGTGGAGGCGCTGCATGCCGGGTTGGCCGTCATCCTGGGCGGACGGCTCGTCGCCAGTGGCACGGCCGGCGAAATCCGCGACATGGTGGATGCCATGCCCTCGGAGATTCGAATCCGTTGTGACACGCCCCGGCGGCTGGCGGAGTTGGTCTGTAGCACGGCCGGCGCGGAGAGCATGCGGTTTGAAGGAGACGACCTGCTCGTGGTGGCCACCCGGCAGCCGCGGGCCCTGGCCGAGCGGATCGCGGATGTCGCGGTCGAGGAACGGCTCGCCATCGGGGAGGTTGCGGCGGGCGACCGTTCGCTCGAGGGGATCTTCGGCCGCCTCGTGCGGCTCCATCGTGGAGTGGGATCATGAACGCTGCTGATTCGGGACAGGCTGATGTGTCGTTCCGGAATGCCGTGTTTGCCCCCACGTTGGCTGTGGCGAGCTTTCAGCTTGGACGATTGCTCTCCCGGCAGCGGCTCCTGCTCGCAGGCCTTGGCGTGATCTTTCCGGCGGCGGTGATGCTGGCCGTGCGGCGGACTGCGGCGGAGGGGCTCGATCGCGACCTTGCCGTCATCATGATCTACGCGCTCGTGCCGGAGGCGGTCTGCATGCTGGGACTCCTCGTCACCATGTGTCCGGCAGTGGCCGACGAACTGGAGCGTGGCACGTGGATTCACATCGCGGTCCGGCCTGGCGGCCGGCGGGCACTGCTCATGGGCACCTATCTGGCCGCCGTGATCTGGACGAGCGTCGTGGCTATTCTGGCGGCGTGCCTGGCGGTGCTGGTGGTTCGCGTGCCGCAGCCCCTGCCGCTGGTCGGCATGCTGGCGGCGCTCGTGGTGCTCTCGACGCTGGGGCGGGCGGCGCTTTTCGCACTGCCCGCCGTGATCCTGCCGAAGCGGGCTCTCGTGGCGAGCGTGGCCGTCGCCCTCGTGGTCGAGTATCTTGCAGGGTTCATCCCGGCGGTCGTCAACCAAGCGACGGTGAGCCTCCGGCTGCGGAGCCTGCTGGTGGAGTGGATGGGCTGGCGGCAGAAGTTGCCCGTTGAGATGCAGTTGCTCATCGACCCGCAGCCGGCCTGGGTGCAGATTGCAGCGGTCTGCGGTCTGGCAGCCGTGCTGCTCGTGGTGGCGGTGAAGATCCTCGACTACCGCCAATTTCCCCCCAGCGTGGAGATCTGACATGAGGCTGTGGGAGACGGCGGAATGATCGAGGTGGTCGATCTCGTGAAGCACTATCGGGCCAGCGACGGCAGCGTCGTGCGGGCCGTGGACGGTGTTTCCATTTCCGTGGCGCCGGGCGAGATGGTCGGCCTCCTCGGCGCCAACGGCGCCGGCAAGACGACCACGTTGCGGGTGCTGGCCACGCTTCTGAAGCCCACGTCGGGCACGGCCCGCGTGGGTGGCTGCGACGTGGTGACCGATCCGCTGGGAGCGCGGCGGCACCTGGGCTTTGTGTCGGCGACCACGGGCGTGCCCGATCGGCTCACGGCCCGTGAGATCATGCGGTCGTACGGCCGCCTGCACGGCCTCGACGAGGGGCCGCTCATGCGCCGGATCGACCACATCGTGCGGGCGCTTGGTCTCGCCGATTTCGTCGACCGGCCGGCCGGCCGGCTTTCGTCGGGGCAGCGTCAAAGGGTCTCGCTGGCCCGCGCGCTCGTGCACGATCCGCCGGCGCTCGTGCTCGATGAACCGACCAATGCCCTCGACGTGGTGGG
>CAYSPN010000482.1:0-2225 GCA_964432895.1 uncultured Candidatus Kuenenia sp. | reverse complement strand
GACCGCTCGCTGTTGCCAGACATCGCTCGCCCCTTCGCCCCACGATGTGCGAATCCAGCCGGGGGCCACGCAGTTGACACGGACCTTCGGTGCGAGCGACCGGGCCAGGCTCTTCGTGAACGCCATCACGGCCCCCTTCGTGGCGGCAAAGAGCTCACCGCTGTCCCCCTCCATGCCGGTGGCCGCCTGATCCCAGCCGATCGTCACGATCGACCCTCCCTCGCGATCCCGCATCCAGCGTCCGATGCCCCGCGCCAGGAGCATGGTCGAGACGACATCGACACGCAGCAACTGGTCGAGCTTCTGCTCGAAGCCCCAACTCGCCGGCGGTCCGGTGAGCACGTCGGCCCCGGCCACGAGCACCAGCGTGTCGAGTTGCGGCAGTCGGCTGCTGATCTCGGCGATCAGCAGCTCGATGGCCTGCGTGTCGGCGAGGTCGGCCAGAAACGTGCCGGCATGGCGATCATCGCGGGCCAGCACCGCTGCCACCTCATCGGCCGCCTCGCGCGACCGGCCGTGCACGGCCACACGGGCGCCTGCAGCAGCCAGCGTGATCGCCACCTCGCGGCCGATGCCGTGCGTCGAACCGGTGACGAGCACCGTCCGCCCTGCGAGATCATTCACGGCGTCGTTCCTGCTGGAGCGGCGGCCACCGCTCCAGACTCGCCGGTGACGGGAAGCTCGTAGCAGGCCGCCTCCTCGGCGTTGCGCACCAGGAGCCGACTGCCCGCCAGGCAGAGGTTGTTCCACGTCTGGCCGTCGATCGCAGCCAGTCGGCCCCGCACGACATGCTTCTCTGGCGACGCGTCGACGAGCACAACTTCTCCCGACTCCGCCTGCACCAGCAGCAGCGGCCCCACGCGGAGCACCTGCCCCTGGCCATAGCGGCCCGCTTTCCATCGCCGCGCCCCATCGTCAAGCCGCACGCATTCAAGAATGCCATCGGACAGGCCGTAGGCATGGCCGTCGTGAATGGCAACATTCGTAAACTTCGTCTTGAGCAGTCCCGAATTCCTCCAGACCTCGCGGAGCGTCCAGGGCTCGGCATCGTTCTTCTCGATCTCGAACACGGCCGCACCGATGCCATAGCCCTTGGAGAGGAAGAGCCGTCGGTCGCCGACGGGCACTGCCTGCGAGCAGCTGGCATCGGAATTGGAGTGGCCGGGCCAAGGGTGCTCCCAGATCTCATGGCCGTCGGCCGGATCATAGCCGGCCACATGGGCTTCGTTGACGCTCACGATCATTTCGCGGCCGCCGAACGAGACCAGCTCCGGCGACACATAACTGATCTGTTCGTCGCCGGTGGTCCAGCGACGCTCGCCGGTCTTCCGATCGAAGGCGACGAGCGAGAGAAACTCGGGATCCTGTGCCGAACGCCGCGTCCGCGGGCCGCCGGCCGGCACGATCACGAGGTCGGCGGTGACGAGTGGCGAGCCTGCCCTGCCCCAGGCCACCATCGCCGCGTGGGCCACGGGATCGATGCCGAGTTCATCGAGGAGATCCTTCTTCCAGAGCACGCGGCCCGTTGCGCCATCGATCGCGTGCAGCCAGCCGGTGGCCCCATGGGCATAGACGACGCCGTCATGAATCGTGGGCGTGGAACGCGGCCCCACGCCGCCGAGCACCGTCTCGTGCCGTCCCTTCACGGCAACGGCCCACTCTGGTGCGCCGGTCACAACGGAGCAGCAGGAGACGATCTCATCGTCGCCCCGTTGCTCGAGCGTCACCGCATGGTCGCCACACGTGGCAAAGCCGCTCCACCCGCCGCCGATCGGCCGTCTCCACATCAGCCGCGGTGGCCGCGACTGCCAGTCGGCATCGAGCACGGGGCTGTCGATGCCGCCGCTGCCAGCCGGCCCGAGGAACCTCGGGAAATCGCCGGGCGAGGCCTGCCACGGAGCCGCCGCAGTCGCGTCGCCCTGCGGTGCAGGCGTGTCGATTCGATGCTGCGGCAGCAGCCGGTCGCGGGACGGATTCCAGCGAAAGGCAAACTCGGGCACGAGATCCCCCGACACGCGTTCGATCCGCAGCACCGCGGCACCGAGCGCCACCGCACCGAGCAGTCCACCAATCACGGCCCGCTTCACGCCCGGCGCATGGCCGCTTTCCCGGAGGAACCACAGCAGAGTCGTCATCAGCGCCGAGAAGCAGAGGATGAGCGTGATGATGTTGCGCACGGCCTGATCGACGATGCCGCCCACGATCGGCTCGAGCCATCCGGCCCG
>CAYSPN010000481.1:0-7297 GCA_964432895.1 uncultured Candidatus Kuenenia sp. | reverse complement strand
CGGCCCAGCCAGCGTTCCTCCTTGGCAAGCCTGGTCTCGATCGCCCGCAGGCTCTCGAAGTACTCGTCGATTTTTTCGCCGTCGGCTGTGTTGAGCCCGCGCTTCAGGCTGCGGGCATCTTCCAGCATGTCGTCGAGCACGCTCTGCTCGTCGGCGAGCATCTTTTGACGCTGTTCGAGCGGCACCTCTTCCGCCGAAAAAAGCTTGTGAAAGGCGATCACCGGGCTGTTGTAGCCGGCCACCGGCTTGCCCCCGGCATCCCAGGCCAGCGACAGGCCCTGGCCGTGCCCCGGCCCGGCGAGATTCGGCTCGCTGCCATTCAACTGGATCGAGGTGAAACGCGTCTCGCGGCCCCACTCGGCGGCCGCCACCTGATCGACCGAGATCGAGTTGTGAAAGCTCTTGCCGGCCGCACCGAAGGGATTGGCACCGGTGAGCCAGAACGTGCTGCCGCCGTGGGGATCGCTCGCGAACCGGTGCATGCAGTTTTGCACGAGCGTGAAGTCGGCCTTGTGGCGGGCCAGCGGCGTGAGGCCCTCGGGGAGCGTGTAGCCCGCGCCCACGTCATCCGTCTTGGGGAGCCAGGTTTCCTGCGTCACGCCGAAGCCGATGCCGAGAAAGACCATCTGCTTCGGCGGCCGCGACGGCTCGGTCGCACGGGCGAACCGGCGAAACCCGAACGATTCGAGGGCCGGCAGCGCGACGAGCCCCGTCGCAGACCTGAGGAATCGACGACGCGAAGCGGGTGTGAACATGGTGTGTCTCCTGGTGTGGACTCGGCTCTTCCGAATTTTTTCCTGGCTGGAGAACCGGACTCACATGGGAATCCGCCGCTCCATCCAAGCCCGCAGCGCAAGCAAGGGAAAACGCGAACCGTGCCCCGGTCTCCCTCGCTGGCCAGTCGGGCTTGCATGGGAAGGGCCATGGAGCGAAGTCTCGTGTGTCACACGACTGGATGCTCCCACGTAGACCGTGCCGTGCTCCTGCTGTTCGTACGTCTTCATTTCGATCGAAATGCCTCGCTCTGCGCGACCGCGTGGATAAACTCCCGGATCGAGAAGCCCTTCGTAGCCGCCCGCTGCACGATGCCCTGCACAAGCTCGTCGTCGGAGAATCCGCAGGGCCTGCCGAGGGCGTATTCGATCAACGCCTCGGTAAAGCCCGTCGCGAAATCCTCCTGTCGTGCCGCTACGATCGCGCGAAACTCGAAGAAGTCGGTAAATGACGGCCCGTTATGGAACGCCCCTGCCGGGTCGATCGGCCATGTCTTCTTGCCGACGCCCTGCTTTTCATACGAGTCTTCCGTCCGCCATCGTCCGACCGCGTCGAAGTTCTCCAGGGCGAAGCCGAGCGGGTCGATCTTCCGGTGGCAGGACGCGCACTGTGGCTCTTCCTGATGGGCGCGCATCCGCTCGCGGGTCGTGAGGAGTTGGCCATCCAACCGGGTCAACTGCGGCACGTTCGGCGGGGCCGGCGGCGGCGGGTCGTGGAGCAGCTTCCGCAAGATCCAGGCGCCCCGTTCGACGGGGCTCGTGTGCTCGCCGTTGCTGCCCATCGCGAGAATCGCCGCCATGCCGAGCAGCCCGCCACGCGGGCTTGCAGCCGCGACCTTCACCGGTCGGAATTCATCGCCCGAAACGCCCTCGATCCCATAGTAGTCGGCAAGCAAGCCGTTGATCACGACGGTGTCAGACTTCAAGAGCTGCGAGAGGCTGCCGTCGTGTTTGAGGAGATGGGCGAACGTCTCGTAAACCTCCTGCCGCGCAGCTTCCTTCACACCCGCGTTGAAGTCGGGATAGAGATTCGGGTTGAATTGGAAGAAGTCCAACCGCGACATTTTCAGCCACTGGCTCACGAACGCCGCCACAAACGTTCGTGACCTCTCGTCGGCAAGCATGCGGTCCACTTGGCGACCGAGGACGTCGCGCTTGCGCAGGTCACCGGCCTTCGCGACGGAAAGAAGCTCCGCGTCGGGAGGGCCGCTCCAGAGGAAGTAGGAGAGCCGCGATGCCAGTTCCACGTCGGCAAGCACGCGCCGGCCGCTCTCGGCCGCCGGCTCGGCGAGATAGAGGAAGCTCGGCGACGCGAGGACCATCGACAGGCAGTCGATGAGCGCTGGCCGGGGCTGCATACCGCCCTGTAACAGCCGCTCGTGACGGGCAGCGAGCCGGTCGAGAAATACAGGCGACGGCTCACGGCCCCGCAGCGCATCCGCGACAAAGGCCGCGACGAAGCCGCGGGCGTCGATTTCCTTTTTATCGAACTGGTCTAGGAGTGATCTGAGTTGGGCGAACCGGCCAACGGTTTCCTGGGACTGGATCGGCCCTTCGACCTCGATCCAATCCACCCAGAGGGCCGGGTCGATTCCGAAGCCCAAGCCCTGCGTTGACCGCCGCGCGAGGATGGCCCATCGCTGGTTCTCGTCACCCCGCTCGCGAACGTAAAAGTGTCGGGCACCGCTCGTGTCGACCCGCATCGTCCAGGTAAACTCATCAGGGTTTTCCATCGTCCCGACGACCTGGTGGGTCGCCAAGAGTGTGTGTGTCAGCACGTCAAGAAAACAGCGGCTGGGATCGGGCGGCTCAAGTGCGAAAGGCTTTGTGTCGCCGCGGGAGGGCACGAGGGTCTGAGGAATGGCCCGCGCTACACGGATGCGAACGGTGTAGTCGCCCGTCGGCCAATCACCGGGCACCTGCGACACGATCAACCCCTGGATACCCAGCAAAACACCTTCCTTGGTGGCGGGCCGGGTCACGTAATCGGTGAGCGCGGGGATCATTTGCCACTGACTGTCGTGATGGAAGGCATCGTCGGCATCGGGAAAGCCGAACGTCTCGGGCGATGGGGCTCCGTCGAGCTTTTCCCAGTCGAGATACAGGCCCCGCGGATCGTCTTTTCGACGGGTCCGGATCTCGGCCATGGCGGTCTGATTTTCTGGCCGGGCCGCGGCGACGTCGACTTTCTGCTTCCAGAGCCGAAGCCGCTTCTGGATACTCACCTGCCGCTCGATCTCCGCCAGTCGCGTTTTATTTTCCGCCACCTCTGGCTGCACTCGGTGGATCCTTACTGGTGTCGTAGTCGTGGCCTGCGCGAAGGCTGCCGCGACGGCCTTTCCACCGAGTTCCCTGTAGACTTCGAACTGGTCGGACGACATGAAGAGCGACGAGCCGACCGTATCAAATGACATGTCGCTTGCATCGGCAGGCAGGCTCCGCACATCGACGTCAATTGCGAGCAGGCTACGGATCGTGTTGGCGTACTCCCGACGGTTGAGCCGCCGCATCGTAATCGCCCCGTGCTGGTCCGAGAGCACCTTGCGGGCCACGACGATGGCCTTGGCGAGGTCGTCAAGAAAATCGGCCTTGGCCGCGGCCATGGGCTGAGGCGCATCCTCGGGTGGCATTTCGCCTGCATTCATCACATTCAAGACCTTTTGCCAGGTCTCGGCAGCCTGCAGAGAGTCGATGCGGAATGACAGTGTGTCAAACCGTAGCCGCGCCTCCTGCTTCTCGGCCCCGTGGCAGGTTCCGCAGTGCCGCGCAAGCAGTGGTCGATGACGCACCGGCACGACAGCCTCAGACGCCGCATCGGCAACGGCCGACAGCGTCATGAGAACAACGCCGACGCCCAAGACCCAGCACGTGGAACGATTCATACACTACTCTAGGTTGATTACGAGCGGATCGCCCTCTGGCGTGATCGTCACGGTGATCCCGGATGTCGCAATTGACCCCATCCGCTCCGGAATACGGCTCTTAGGCCGTATTTGCTTTCCGTCGTCCCCGATCATGAAAATACCGTCATACGATCTGACTGCCACCCGATAGTCGCCCGGGAGCATCACCGACTCGAAGCGCCCATTGCTCAGGATGCGGCCTGCGGCACTTCCCTTACCATTCACCGCCTCGAATAAAATCGTTCCGTCAGGCAATGCCGCTCCCGCATGCTGCACTTCACCCCGCACACGCAGCATCCCAGCCGGCACAGTTGAACCACAACCGCCGCCACCGGCTGCGGCAAGGAGCACCGCCGCGTAAACAATCAGCGATTTTGTTGACCCGTTATGAAGCTTGTTCACAGATCTTTTTTCTCTTGAGAAGTTGTCGAATCGCCGACTGCTCGATGCAGAGGCGATCGATCAGGGGAGCTTCGCTGAAATACCGTCTGCGCGACCTCCAAGGGCGTTGTACAGCTGAAAGTCGACAAGGTCCTGGAGAAACCTCACCGCGCCGTCACCCATGCAGAAGAACGCACCTCCCGAGTGGAAACTGCTTGCACCATTATTGGTCGTATAGGCATCAGCGTTCGAAGTGTTGAGCGACGGGCTATTGATGCGGAGTCCCGTAGAACTGCCAACGCAGCTCCACGCACCGATACCGGCAAAAGCGAGCAACTCCCCGCGTCTCTCCGACAGCATGATCGTGGCCGAAAGGCCATCGCTTACGCTTGCAAAGCTACAGCGAAAGGCTCCTCGGCCACCGAACATCCCAGGGTTTTTCGCCGCCTTATCGCTACTCCAATTGCAATTGTAAGCGGAACAATAGCTCGGGTATGACGCAGCGCAGTCGGCCGGAACACCGTCGACGTTCTGCGGCCCCATGCACGTCGAATAGCACGGCACCTGAGTGTTTGGAATCGTCTGAAAGTACCCTGAAATGGTTTTATTCTTATCACTCTCAGTGTTCGACGGACAGCCGTGCGACGGGAGCCGCAACTTCTCCAACAGCGTGTAATTGGAACCAGCACTTATCGACAGCTTATGATCGTAGCGGTCGTAGACGGTGGCCTCTTCGAGGAAAGGCATGACATCGATGAACCATGTTTTGTTTGGCACAGCCCCCCAGACAGTCCCGTCGGAACTGACCGCATTGTTCGTGGCCGGGAGCGTCTTTTTTGCATCATGGTGATTATGCATCGCCAACCCCAATTGCTTGAGCTTGTTCATGCAGTCGGAACGCCGAGCCGATTCCCGGGCCGCCTGCACGGCCGGCAAGAGCAGGCCGACGAGCGTGCCGATGATCGCAACCACGACCAAAAGCTCGACGAGGGTAAAACCCGCAGCCGTCGACCGCGGCCGGCGGTGCATGCGGTAACTGGCCATGATTCGCGTGGTAGTCATGAATGTGCCCTCGATGCCGTCGATGGAGATGGAGGAGTCGTGTTGGAGACCGCCCCTCGGTCCAACTTATAATGCTTAGCAGCCTCGTTCCGGGCAATGCACAAACGGTCCTGCCGATTGTCTTTTTTCGACAGAGATTGCGATCATGAGGCTGATCAACTCCACGAGCCCGATTCCGCATCTGCTCCACGATCACCTGTGGACGGGCGATGCGGCGGGCTCCAACGACTGGAAGGCCGCTCGACTGCGATTTCGAATCGTCGCGCTCAGCCGGGCGGTTTCCGATGCCTCGTGGGGTTCGCAGGGCCGGGCGGAGACCGACTACCTCCATCACATCGATCTGGTGCGCGATGGCCATGCTCAGGTCGTCTATCGCGACGAGTTGCTCGACCTCGTTCCCGGTCATGCCTACTTTTTTCCCGGCAATACACCGGCGGAACGGCGGTGCCGAAGGCACTACGCCATCGATTACATCAAGTTCCGCTGCGAATGGTTTCCGGGCATCGACGTTCTCGCCGAATGGCCGGAGCGGAAGCCGATCTGCCTGGGGCGGTGGGACCGGAAAGAGTGGCAGCGTAACTACCCCGACGGGATGCCGCTCACCCTCGCCCGCCACGTGCAACTGCAGGCGCAAGTCGCCAGCTGGGTGGCCGGCGCCCTTCCCGATCTCGAATCGATCCTGAGCCTCCACATCCGGGCCCACGCCCGGTTCGAGAAGGTGTTCCTGTTCGTCGAGCAGCACCTCGGGGCCGATCTCAAGGTGGCCGATCTCGCGCGGGCCTACGGCAGCGGGCTCCATGCGTTTTCGGTCGCCTTCCGCCGGACGATGGGCTTCGCGGCCAAAGCGTACGTCGATCGCCGCCTCAACGAGGAGGTGATCCGTAGGCTCATCAACACCGACGCGCCGGCCAAGCAGATCGCCACCGAACTCCGATTCAGCAACGAGTATTACTTCAGCCGATTCTGCACCCGGATGAACGGGCTCCCGCCGGCTCGCTTCCGCCGCAGCCTGCTGGCGAAATAGCGGCGTGACACGCACGTGCTTGCCTCCGTGGCGGCAAGTTTTCAGCGTGCCGAATCAAAGCTGATACACGGCAAGATACAATCTTGCCGCCACGGGAAGGAACGGGCCCAACGCAAGCAGAGAACTCACGCGCCCGTCGTGTATTCCTTAAGGAATCCACGGAACTGCACGAGGTGCCCCTCCTCGTCGGCGAGGATGCGGATGCAGAGATCCTGCGTGACGTAGTCCTCGCCCTCGACGGCCTTGATGATCTTCTTGTACTGGGCGCAGGCTGCCTCCTCGGCAGCGATCACCGACTTGATCACGCCGACCACGTCGGTCGTCACGGAGACCGGCTGAATCTGACGGCCGAGCACAAGATCCTTCGAGCCGGGCACGTGACCGCCGAGCTGCTTGATGCGGTTGGCCAGCTGCTGCGCATGCGTGATCTCGCCGAGTACGTCTCCACCGAGCGACTTCTTGATCTCCTCCGCCCGCACGCCGTCGAGATTGACGCTGTTGGCCAGGTAGTTCATCACCGTCTCAAGCTCCATGCTGTAGCTCTCGAGCAAGAGGTCGATCGTCTGCTTTGTCGTGACTGCCATGGTGTCTCCCGATGGATGAGGCGTGGATTCAGCCTCCGGAATTCTACCCACCGTGGGCCGCTCCGCCTGCATCAGCCGGCCGATCGGGCCAAAAGTCGGGCTGCAAGTCGCTGGACAAACTCTGGATCCTCGAGGTCGGCCGCTGTGATCGTGATCAGCGATTCCACTGGTTCGCCGTCGGGCGTCTGCGTGAACTCCGCCGGTAGGATCGCCTCACGGACTGCATACTGGGCCCGCACCACGTCGACGGAGGCATCCGATGCATCGGTCGCCGCGGCCTGACGCGCGGCAACACGGGCAAGCACCACCGCCTCCGGAAACTCCAGCGACAGCCAGACCATCGGCACACCCGCCGCTTGGGCGGCGTCGGCGAGCATCCGCCGTTCCCAGCGCCGGTTGCAGGCCGCATCCACCACCACACTGGTGCCGGCGGCGAGGATCATCCGGGCGAGTTCCGCCAGCCGCGCATAGGTGCGGCGACTCGTCTCCGATGAGTAGAGTGCTGCCTCCTGGGCTGTATCGCGGGGCCTGTCGGTGGCCCCCATGCCAAAGAGGCGTTTGCGTTCGACG
>CAYSPN010000480.1:0-1608 GCA_964432895.1 uncultured Candidatus Kuenenia sp. | reverse complement strand
GGCCAGTCCCCAGAGCGGCTCGCCCGCCAGCAGGCCCACGAGCGGCCAGCCGACCAGCCCTACCCTGGCCACGAATTGCTGCGTCGGCGAACACCAGAGGCCGATGGCAAAGAGGATCTCGAAGGCGGTGATGCCATGGGTGAGCAGGTTCGTCAGGTATTCCGATCGTTCCAGCAATGGCACGAGACCGGCAGCCCCACTCCGCGGCCCGGTCGCCAGATACCAGGCGGCCAGGCCATTCCACCAGGCATCTCCCTTGAGCTGCGCGAGCACGGCCGCCACGGCGATCGCGGTGGCGTGCACCTGCAGGAGTCCCTGCGAGATACTCGCCCGCCAGCCTGCGGCCGGCACGGGCCGGCCAGCACGATTCGCAAACCAGCGATCGAGTGAAACATGCTCGCCTGCCGGCCCGATGGCGAGACACCAGAGCAGGATCGACAGGCAGTCGTCGCCGGGTCCAACAAGCATCGGGCCGCGGTGCAAGAGCGACGCCCAGAGCACGGCCGCAAGCGGCGCGACGACCGGCGTCGCGAAGCCGACAAGCAGCAGGGCGAAGACCACGGCCGTGGCCCCGAAGAGCGCATTCAGCGCAACAGGAGTCGCGGCCCAATCAAAGAGTGAAAAACCATACGGCGAACGCCACTCCCGCATGGTGTCGGCAGGCAGAACGCCCGCAGGACCAAACCACGCCTGCAGGTCGGTGGCATAGCTCCACCATGCCGCAAGAGCGATCGCCGCGGCGCCGATCCGCACCACTGCCAACGGCCGGCTGTCGACGGGACTGAACCAGAACCGGCTCCAGGCATCGCTGACGGCGGCGACGCCAGTGCCCGATGCCGGGAAAGCGGAACCAACAGAGGCCGATGATCGGGCATTCATCGCGTGGCCTCCACGGCGCCTGCGGTGCCGCGGTCGCCTGTATCGCCGTTGGCGTCGGGCCGCACGAGTGGCGCGACCTCGCCGCGGGGCTCCGCGCGGATCAATTGCAGTTCGCCGCCCACCATGCGGACTCGGGCCGAGGAGGACTGCACCGGCACCGTCGGCGGCCCGCCACGATCGACGAGCGGCGTCCGCAGCACCCGCACGATGACGTCCTCAGCGCCGACGTCATCGAACATGCCCCGGCCAACGGCCGCCGCCAGTAGACCATCGCGGTCGGTATCTTCCACGGCGATCGACCGCGCGAGCCGCCGCCACCGGGCAGCCCGTTCACCGGTGAGTCGGCCGGGGAGACGCACGGCCGCCAGCTTCGCATCACCCTGCCGCCGCACCTCGACAGAAAAGTCGCCGTCCTCGTCGTTGCCGTAGGTGAGCCGATAATCGAAGCCGAGGTCGAGCCAGGGCGGCACCATCCACGGCGCAAAGAGGCGACTCTTGATCGTGCGCACGACCGCCGATGAGCCGCTGCCGGTATTGCCCGCGATCGAGAGCACCAGGCCCAGAAGATAGACGGCAAGCGCCACCGTGACCGCAGCCTGGCTCACGGGCGACGGCGTCGGGGTTTCGATTGGCTTGTTCATTGGTCTCCCAGTCTGATTCGCCTGCCCGCCAATCTCCAGTGCCTGTTTCCCGAGAGATTTTTCCGGGGATTTTCGCGACTTCGTGGCC
>CAYSPN010000479.1:0-2668 GCA_964432895.1 uncultured Candidatus Kuenenia sp. | reverse complement strand
CAAATGCTTCGGAGCGGGGGAGAGCGCGATCGAGGCGATGCTGCCCGACATGATCCGCCGCGGCCGCGATCCGCTCGTCGGCATCACGGCGCACGAGGCCACCATCACGCTGCGGATCGTGGCGCGTGGCCGCGACGAGGTGGAGTGCCTGGCGAAGATCGCGCCCACCGAGCGAACGATCCGGGAGTGTCTCGGAGCCCACGTCTACGGTCGCGACGACGACGAGGTGGAGGACGCCGCCGTGCGGGCCTTGGCCGGAGCAGGGCAGACCATCGGCACGATCGAGATCGGCACCGAGGGCCGGGTGGCGGCCTGCCTGGCGCATGCCGAGGCAAAACGACAGGCCGCAGTGCCATCGCACTCGGGCAGTCCATCGACGGTCTATCGCGGAGGCATGGTGCTACCGGCCTCGGTGGAACTCGGCCGCGAGTCCGCATCCAGCATGACCAGCGTCAAAAGCCTTGCCGAAAGGGCCCGGGCCGAGTCTGGTGCCAGCATCGGCCTTGCTGTCGGGGCCGCCCGTCCGGGGCCCGAGGGCCGCAGCGTGCTTCCGATCGCCTTCACCGATGGGCAGAACGTCGAGCAGATCGAGCATATGCTGGGGGGTGGCCCTACGCTGGCCTTGTCCCGCGCGGCGAAGACCGCCGTCGACCTGGTGCGGCGGAAGCTCGAACCCAAGATTGCCGCTTCATGAGCCCGCTCATCGAGTCGAGACCGGAGTCCAGTCATTCCCATGACGCGGGCCAGGCCGCCAACTGGCGAACGCTTCTGCTGTTTGCGGGATTTCTGACACTCGTGGGGCTGATTGTCTGGCCGTCGCTGGCAGGACGGATCCAGTATGCGAAGACGCGGGCCGAACTATCGGCGATCCGTGACGCGGCGGCCGGGGCGGAACTCAAGTCGGTGGGCAAACTGTTCACGACGCTCGCGCGGGTCATCGGCCCGGCCGTGGTGAATGTGACGGCGAAAAAGCGGGTGCACACGCTCGCCGATGAGATCGCGGCGCTGCGTGGGGAGACGCCTGCCGGTGCGACCGATGAATCGGTTGGCTCGGGAGTGATCGTCGAATCCGATGGCGTGATCCTTACCAACTACCATGTCGTCGCACAGAGCGACGAGATCGACGTCGCGTTGGCCGACGGCCGCCGCTTCAAGGCCGACCTCGTCGGTGCCGATGCCGCCACCGATCTGGCTGTGCTGCGGATCAATGCCAAGGAGCTGCCGAAGGCCGACTGGGCCGACAGCGACACCGCCGAGGTGGGCGAGATGGTGTGGGCGATCGGCAATCCGTTCGGCCTCGACCGGACGATCACCTACGGAATCGTCAGCGCCGTGGGCCGGCGGGGCGTCGTGGATAATCCCTTCCAGGAGTTTTTGCAGACCGACGCCTCGATCAACCCGGGCAACTCCGGCGGCCCGCTCGTCGACGTGCACGGCCACGTGATGGGGATCACGACGGCGATCGTGGGCAAGGGGTTTCGCGGCATCGGCTTCGCGATCCCGAGCAACACGGCACGGCGGGTCTGCGATGAGATCCGCACGACTGGGCACGTTGAACGCGGTTATCTGGGCATGGCGCTGCGGGAGCTGCCGCCGAGCCTCGCGGGTGGACCGGGGGCCGCCGTGGCCGCCGTGGAGCCCAAGTCACCGGCCGCGGAGGCCGGGGTGAAGCCGGGTGACGTGGTGCTGAGCTTCGACGGCGAGGAGATCTCAGAGCCAGCGACGCTCGTGCTCCTGTTGACGCGGGCGCCGGTCGGTTCTGAAGTGCCGCTCGAGATCATCCGCGACGGCGAGCAGCAGACGATCACCGTGCGCGTCGGCCGCCGCCCCCACGACAAGTAAAAAAGGTGCAAGCCACCGAATCTGGAGAGGAAACGACAAGGCCGGAGGGCGTCTTGCGACACCCTCCGGCCCCGGAAAAGCTTTTCATCGGTTCGGCTTAGAAGCGGCGACCACCACCGCCGCCACCGTAACCACCACCACCACCGCCGCCGCCACCATAACCACCGCGACCGCCGCTGCTCTCGCGTGGCTTGGCCTCGTTGACGGTCAGAGCACGACCGCCAAATTCCTTCTCGTGCATGCCGCTGATCGCCCGCTGGGCAGCGTCGTCGGACTGCATCTCCACGAAGCCGAAGCCCTTGCTGCGACCCGTGTCGCGATCCTGAATGACCTGAGCGCTGACGACGGTTCCGAATTCAAGGAACATTTGCTCCAGCGACTCGCTCGTCACGCTGTACGCAAGGTTTCCGACATAAAGTTTCTTACCCATGACACAAAACTCCTACCGATGACCCAAAGTTGCTTTCGGGGTCACGTCGAAAGGGCCAGAGAGTGGCAGCCCGCCAGAGGGTAAAGGCGAGGATAAAGAAGCGGCGGCAACGGCCTTTCGACCCACGCGCAACGAATAACATCGTCTCAAACCAACAGCCCCACTCTAGGGGCGGAGCGGACGAAAAGCAACGTCGCTCCTGACCAGGTTCAAAGAGGAGCCGACCTATGGCTTTGCGTCGCCAGGAGGCGAGTCCTCGGCAGGCGGGTCATCGAGGAACTTGGCGAAGTTGAATTCGTCGGCACCAAAGCCGCCGCCGAGCTTGCCCGTGAAGCCAAAATCATCGCCCGGGGCGGCGGTTGTCTGCGGCGACGGTGCCGCCGGGGCGGCGACCGG
>CAYSPN010000478.1:0-3972 GCA_964432895.1 uncultured Candidatus Kuenenia sp. | reverse complement strand
GCCGACGTGGAGTTTTCCGAATCGGGCAGGTTTTTTGAAGGAGGAGCAGAAAGTGAACGTGCAACATGACATTTCGTCCAGGCTGGCTGCTTTGCGGTCGGCTTTTCCTTGGCCCGAGCAGCGGCCTCCGCTGAGGGACGTTTGCCAGGAATCGATGCTCACTGCGGGCACGGCGGCGGCCCTGGAAAGCGTGCTGTTGTCGCAGGTGCAGTTGGTCATCGAGTTGGGAACCTGGCTAGGCGCGTCGGCCCGATTTATCGTGTCCTTGCGGCAGGCGTGCATGAATCGTTTTGAGGCGTGTGGTACCGTGGGCTGTCAACTCGCGATCTTGCGGAGGACAGCCGATGAACACCAAGCAGACACACGACCTTTCGGCCCAGGTGCAGGGGGTTCGGCGGCGGTTCGAGCGTTGGCGCCGGACGCATAAGGCCCGCTCGCCGATTCCCGATTGGCTGTGGGCATCGGCCGTGGTGATGGCCGGGACGTACGGGCTTCACCGGACCGCCAAGGCGTTGCGGCTGGACTACTACTCGCTCAAGAAACGGGTCCAACAGGAGGCGGCTGACGCCCGCCGCGTACCGGCCCGGGATGGAGCGGCAACGTTTCTTGAGCTCACCCCGCCGGCCTCCGCTGGCCCCTGCAGGTGCCTCCTGGAGTTGGAGGACGGTCGCGGCGCGAAGATGCGGGTTGCTCTGAAGGGCGTGGCGGCGCCCGACCTGGCGGCGTTGAGCCGGAGCTTCTGGAATCGCGGGCCATGATCCAGATCACGCCTCAGATGCGGATCATGGTGGCCGTCCAGCCGGCGGATTTCCGCAAGGGGATCGACGGGTTGGCCCGGGTGTGCAAAGACGTGCTCAGGCAGGACCCGTTTGGCGGCTGGGTGTTCGTGTTCCGCAACCGGTCGGCGACGGCGGTGAAGGTGCTGGTCTACGACGGCCAAGGTTTTTGGCTCTGCCACAAGCGCCTTTCCAGCGGGCATTTCCGCTGGTGGCCGGCGAGCACCACGGCGGCGGCCAAGACGCTGGCAGCTCATCAGTTGCAGGTCCTTCTCTCGGCAGGCAATGCCGAAGCCGTGCAGGCGGCGCCGGCCTGGCGACCGGTCGGGCCTGCGGATTGACCTGCCCTGCTTTGCCGGACGCTGGACGCTTCTCGGGCCACCTTCGCTGTCCGCCCTGGGGCGGAATCGCGGCAAACTGCTCTTTTCCTGGGCCGCCAGGGAGTGTTATGGTGGTTCCGCGTGAGGCCGACGGGCGAAGGGACACTGCGGCCGGCTTGGATGTTCGGATCGGGTCACGGCGTGGTGTCGCCCGTGGATGCCGGTGGTGGTAGCAGCGCATGGCCATGTCCAGGAACGCGACGATCGTCGAGTTGGACGCAGCCGAGCTGGAAGAGATTCTGAAGCGGCTGGACGCGAAGCAGCTCAGTGCGGAGGACTGGGCGACGATCCGCACGCTGCTCTTGTCGTATGTCCAATTGACGGCGTTAGTCCAGGACAAGAACACGAGCCTGGCTCGGCTGCGGAAGATGCTGTTCGGTGCGAGTACCGAGAAGACCGCGGCGGTGGTGGGCAGCCAAGTGGAGCCGGAGGCGTTGGGGTTGCATGGCGCAGACGCTCCGGCTGAGCCGTCTGGGGAAGCCCATGCGGGAGACGATGCGAAGAAGGATCCAGCCGCGTCGGGCCGAGGCAAGGGGCACGGGCGCAACGGCGCCGAGGCTTACCGTGGCGCCGAGAAGATCGAGGTGCGTCACGAGTCGCTCCAGCCGGGCGATACCTGTCCGGAGTGCGAAGAGGGCACGGTCTACGAGACAGGCCGGCCGGGCGTACTGGTACGGCTGGTGGGGCAGGCGCCGGTGGGGGCCAAGGTGCACTATCTGGAGAAGCTGCGCTGCAATCTGTGCGGCGAGGTGTTTACCGCGCGGTCGCCCGAGGGCGTGGGCAAGGAGAAGTACGACGCGACGGTGGGGAGCATGATCGCGTTGCTGAAATATGGATCGGGAATGCCGTTTAACCGCGACGCGCGGCTGCAAGAGAGCCTGGGGATTCCGCTGCCGGCCTCGACGCAGTGGGACATTGTGCGGGCCCAGGCCGAGCGTGCCGAGCCGGTGTTGGAAGAACTGATTCGGCAAGCGGCCCAAGGCGAGGTGGTGCATAACGACGACACGACGGTGAAGATCCTGGAGGTGATGGACGAGCGAGCGCGGCAAGGGGCGTTGGCTGCGGATGCTGCCGACGACACGGTGGAAGACTCCGTGGAAGCCCCGGTGGAACCCCCTGGGGAATCCGCTGCGGAGAACTCCGCCGACCATGCTACGCCTGGTGCCCGCTCGACGAAAAGGCCGGCCAGTGAGCGTAAGGGCACGTTCACCTCGGGCATCGTGGCTACGCGGGAAGGGCGGCGGATGGCGTTGTTCTTCAGCGGGCGTCAGCACGCTGGGGAGAATCTGGCCGACGTGCTGGCCCGACGTGCGGCGGAGCTCGCGCCGCCGATCCAGATGTGTGACGCGCTGTCGCGGAACCTGCCTGCCAAGCTGAAGACGATCCTTGCCCACTGCCTGGCGCATGGGCGGCGGCAGTTTGTGGATGTGGCGGAGCAGTCCCCCGAGGAGTGCCGGCACGTGCTGGAGTCGCTCTCCGTGGTGTACCACAACGACGCGTTGGCCAGAGAGCAGAATCTGTCGCCCGAGGAGCGGCTGCTGTTTCATCAAGCCCGGAGCGGCCCGCGCATGGAGGAACTCCACGTCTGGCTTGTGGGGCAGCTTGAGGGGCGGCGTGTGGAGC
The DNA here is from genome assembly GCA_964432895.1 of uncultured Candidatus Kuenenia sp. Lineage (GTDB taxonomy): Bacteria > Planctomycetota > Planctomycetia > Pirellulales > UBA1268 > CAMCQY01. Next base: position 1,193 of record CAYSPN010000478.1, on the reverse strand, counting down.
CCAACTCGGGGCTGGGCAAGGCCATGGCGTATCTGCTGCGGCACTGGAAGGAGCTGACGCTGTTCCTGCGTGTGCCCGGGGCGCCGCTGGACAACAACGTCTGCGAGCGTGCGTTGAAGAAGGCGATCCTGCATCGCAAGAACGCGTTGTTCTACAGGAGCTGCCGCGGGGCCCATGTGGGGGACGTTTTCATGAGCTTGATCTACACCTGTGAGCTTTGCGGAGCCAACCCTTTCGATTACCTCAGCGAGTTGGATCGTCATGCGGGCGAGGCGTCGGTCGCGCCACAGGACTGGATGCCGTGGAATTACCGGCTGGCGCTGGACCACATCTCCGCTCCTGCCCCCTGACCCAGCCCATCGAGTCGGCCCCAGCAGAAAGGTTGGACCTGTCGAAGCGCCGAAGAAAGAAGACCGATCGAGCCGCAAAGCCCACGGAGTCTGCGGAAAGGTTGCGTGAAGCGCTGGCCAAACGCACGAAGGGTGACTTGATTGACGTCCTTGTGGAGTTCGCCAGGGATGATCGGGGAATTCTCCGGCGGCTCGATGCACGGTTGGATCTGGAAGCCCCGCCGGAAGAACTTGTGGCCGCGACACGTGGGGCCATCGCGGACGCGACCGACTTCGACGAGCGGGACATCAACCGGAATTTCAGTTACGACTACGAAGCCTATGGCGAGGTGAAACGCAACCTGACCCGCCTGGTCAAGCTGGGGCAGCTTCGGCTGGCGATGGAACTGTCGCTGGAGTTGATGAAGCAAGGAAGCTACCAGGTGGAAATGAGTGACGAGGGCTTGATGACGGAAGACATCGAGGAGTGCTTCAAGGTGGTGACGACAGCCCTCAAGAAGTGCGACGTGCCACCTGGGGAAATCGTTGCATGGTGTGAGGCGATGATCAAGAGCGACCGCGTGGGATTCATCTACGGTCAGGAACTTCAGTCGTTGCGGCACCAATTCGAGGGGTCGCGGTCGCACTAACTCGCTGACGCCGGCGCCCCCCACAGGCGTCCCCTTGCCAATCCCGCCCCATACTCCCCCGCGTGCCTGCCAATCCGCGGACGATTTTTCACGCTTGCCGCAAGGACACGCAACCTGGTCGTCGGACCGGGAGCCATGGCGGTCCGGGCGGAAAGTACCCGCCAACTTATGCATCTTTAACGGCTTGCGTGGTCTGCCCATTCGTCACCCCCTA
>CAYSPN010000477.1:0-1628 GCA_964432895.1 uncultured Candidatus Kuenenia sp. | reverse complement strand
CCGCCACAGAGGACGACATGCGAGCCGAAGTGCGTCGACGGACCGTGGTCGATGCTGGCCGTGTCGATGCCGACGGCGCGGATCCGGCGGTGGTCGACCAGCCACCGGGCCGCCAGCGGCGAGAGGCCGGGAAACCGCAGCTTTGCCACCGCCTCGGGCCCGAACTGATCGGTGCCGAGATAGGCGGACCGATCGTTCCACCGCGTCGCCCAGCCGGTGCGGAGGAGCACGATCACATCCACCAACTGCCGGCCGTGCCGCGTCTCCCACTCCACGAGATCGTCGGGCGTGATCTCGTAGGCTGGATCGGCCGAGGACTGTTTCGTCACATCGACCACGACCGCCTCGCCGACCAGATGCTCGAGGGGAATGGCGTCAGCGGTCTGGCCGGCGGCGAAAAAATGCCGCGGCGCGTCGAGATGCGTGCCGCCGTGTTCGGCCGAGGCAAACCGGTTGGCGGCGTAGTAATAGCCCTTCGGGGTCGGGCCGTTCATGCCCTGCTCGAATAGAAAACCCTTCTCGGTGGGCCAGTAGATCGTCTTCTCATCAAACGGATGTGTGAGATCAACCCAACGTCCCTGCGACCATTGCCCCGCCTGCCAAGCCGCAACTCGCTCCTCGACGGCAGTGGCCGGGGCCTGACCAACAGCAACCCCGCAGGCCAGACACGCGATGATCACACCTGCCAACAATCGCGTCATGACCTTGATCTCCCGGAGCCGCACGGAATCGCACCCGCACTCCCCAGCAGCATACCGTCGCCGAAAGCGTTGGCATCCCAGCCCGCAGCGCAAGCAAGGGAATCAATGGACTACGGACCGTCGGCACACCCCGCGACGAACAGGACTGCCAGGGATGGCTTTTCCACCCCCGGCTAGTCCGCCACGGCCGCCACCCGGCACAGCGGGTGCATGCGGTATTCACGGCCTGTTCGCTGCTCGATGCAGCGGTAGCGGCTCCGGAGCTTCGGTCCCAGGCGAAACAGCCTGCCGCCATCGGTGCGGAAGATCGTGCCCGCGGTGAGCGATTCGACGAACACAAGTCCGGGATCGACCGCATCGTATCGGGCCAGAGCCAGCATCAGATCCCGGTCGCTACAAGTCGCCGCTGCCGGATTCCGCATCGCTCGCTGGAGCGCGGCGTTGATGTCATCCGGCAGCATGCGGCCAGCCACCACGGGCAGAAGAATCCTCTCGAACTCCACCTTCCACTCCCGTCCGTGCGGCCGCACCCGGCGGATCCGCGCCCGGTGGGATTCCCAGGTGGCGGCGTGAGCGATCTCGTGGAGCAGCGTGGTGAGGAAGGCGTAGGGATTGAGGTCGTCGTTCACGGAAATACGATGCCTTCGTCGCAGGGCCGTCGGAGCCCGGTGGTCACCGAGTTTCGTCCGTCGCGGTCGGCTGATCCGCACGTCCACTGGGTGGGCAGCCTGCAGGCCGGCGTCGTAGCCGTGCGTGCTCTCGGGCAGCCGCGGCCAGAGCACGGCGTGCGGCAAAGAACAGCTCATGGAACGCGGTCTCCTTCGACGATCCTTGTCAATTCTGGCCACTGTCCTGGCCGCCGTCAGCAAACTAGCGGTGGAAGCCAATTTTGCACACTCCGGAATTGCACTCGCCATGGAACGGTTC
>CAYSPN010000476.1:0-3943 GCA_964432895.1 uncultured Candidatus Kuenenia sp. | reverse complement strand
AGGCTCGGTCGACCGCAGAGTCTTCCCAACCGCGACAGCCACCCGCCGAAGGCCCGCTCAGCGGCCGTCACTCCGCTGCGATCGACTCGAGCAAGTCGAGACGGACGGCCCGCCGGGCCGGGATCCAGGCCGCGATTGCCGTGACGGCCACTGCCGCGATGATGTTCACGACCACCACCGTCGGCCGCAGCGACGCCCGGACAGGGTGGCCCAGGAGCGGCTGACTGGCGAACTGGATCAACAGCGCGGTGAACATGCCCCCGACGGCGCCGATCAATCCGCCGACCGCGCCCAGAAGCACACTTTCGAGGAGGACGAGACGAATCACCTGTCCGCTCGTCATGCCGATGGCTCGCAACAGGCCGAGCGTGCGGGTCTTCTCCAACACGCTCATGGTGACGGTGTTGGCCACGCCGAGGCTGCCGACCACGAATCCAAGACCAAGGATCGCCCACAGCGAATTGACCACGCCGCTCACGATCCCGTTGATGAACGCCTGCACGTTTTCGAACGACCGCAGCAGCATGCCATGTGACTCGGCGATCCGGTGCAGGCTGTCGCGGAGTGCGGCTGCCTTGCCGGGTTCGGCCGTCACGAGCACGATGTCGGCGGCCTCCAGGCCAAACAGCCGTGATGCCGCATCCCGCTGCAGGAGCAGCGAGGCACCGCCGGAGGTGTAGTCAACGACGAGCGCCGCGATCTTCACCCGGGTCGTCCTGCCGAACACCTCCACATCGACCTCGTCGCCCGGCTTGATGCCGGCACGGCGGGCCAGCAGCGTGCCGGCGGCTACCTCGCCACGGTCGAGCGCCTGACGCAGTTCGGCTTCGGTTGTTCCCACGGGATCGATCGGCAGCGGGGCGTCGGCGGGAATGTCCCGGGCCACTACGACGCAGGCACCGCCGGCCACCCGGCCGGTCGCCACGCCGATCCCCTCGACCCGCTGAACGCCCGGCACCGCGCGGACCTCCTCCTCGGCCAGCCGGGCCTGCGGGCCCGAGGGCGTGAGCCCGCCGGCCACCATTCCCGCGTGGGTGAGCATCCAGTCGGCACGCATCAGCCGCGTGTACCAGCCGCGGACGTCGTCGACGTTGTCGCGGATCGCATGTCCCAGACCGATGGCGTTGCTGACGGCCACCACCAACACGCCCGTGGTGAGCGCCGTGCGGATCGGCTGCCGACTGATCTGTTCCACCGCCAGTTTCCGTTCGATCCGCCACCGATCCGGGATCAGACGCGCGCAGGCAGCGCAGAGGGTGGGCAGCACCAGAGGCGTGGTGGCCACGAACGCGAGCATCATCAAGATGCCGGCCGGCACTGCCGTCCGGGGTGGCAGCCGCTCCCAGACGACCAGCGACATGATCACCGCCGCCACGGCCCACATCACGATGGCCAGCAACAAAAACCGACCCGACACGCCCTCCGCGGGAGGTGGTGCGTCGGCGAGACCTTCAAGTGGCTCGACCCGCGCCGCTTCGTGTGCCGGCCACCAGGCGGCGGCCATGGCGACGAGTGTTCCGAGCGAGATGGCGACTGGAAGCACGAGCGGATGCACTGCGAACGCCGCGGCGGGAGCCTGCAGCGTTTTTGAAATGCCGGCCGAGATCGGCCCTGCCGCGGCCAGCCCCAGCGCCGCTCCCACCACCGCTCCCACCAGCCCAAGCACCGCTGCTTCCATCGTCACGAACCGCTGCACCTGCCGGCCCGTGGCCCCCAGCACACGGAGGAGCGCGAATGATCGCCGTCGTTCCGTGATGTTCATCAGCATCGCGTTGCCGACAAGAAAGAACGCCATGGCGATCGTGAGCCCCGTGACAAAATCGAGGCCCAGGTTCGCGGAATGCAGGATGTCCTCCGCCATGCCCGCTCTCCCGGCGGGCACCTCCGCCACGAGCGCGGCCGGGAGTCGCTTGGCGATGGCATTCAGTACGGCCGGCCGCGCACCACCCTCGGCGACCACCACTCGCACGCGGTCCACCAGTCCGAAGGCATTTGACATCTCCTCGAGCGGCTGGATGCCCACCACCACGCCGCCCCCCTCGGCAAACCACTTGAGTGACTGGCTGTCGGCGATGCCAACCACCGTCATCCGGCGGATGCTCCGCCGGGCGAACATGATCACTTCGTCGTCGATCTGCTTTTCGAGTCCCTCGGCCAGGGCGGCGTCGAGGACGATCTCATCGGCCTCCTCACAGGGCCGGCCCGCCTTCAGCGTGAGCAGGCCGGCGTCCACAAGCGCCGCCACATCGACCCCCACGGCCAGTTCGCGGACACGTTTCTCGCCGACCCGCAGAAGGGTTGGTCGGAAAAAGAGCGGCACCACCGCCCGCACGCCGGCGATGTCGGCCAGTCGCGGCAGGGAGGTCGCCTCGAATCGGCCGCCGCCACGCGCGGAGATGTCGATCGACGGCACGCCTTCCACGGTTTCTGCCAGTCGCCGGTAGCCCGCCCGCGAGGCGTCTGCGGCCACCCACGTGGCGACCAGGGCGGCGACCGATACGGCGACGCTTGCCACTGTGGCGAGCGCCCGCCCCGGCCGCTTCCGCCACTGGCGGAGGAGGAGCCTGCTCAGGTTCATTTCGACACAGCTCCGGCTGGCGAGCCCGACAGCGGCGGCGTCTGAGCAGGCGCGTTGCCCGGCGCGACGTTCCGCTGGTCAGACTCGATCCGCCCGTCCCGCATGCGGATCGTCCGGCCGGCCAGGGCTGCGATTCCGGGGTCGTGCGTCACGAGGATCACAGTCTGACGTCGTTCGGCGACCAACCGCATGAGCAGTTCGATGACCCGGCGGGAGTTCATCGAATCGAGGGCGCCGGTCGGCTCGTCGGCCAGCACGATTGCCGGCTCGGAGACCAGAGCCCGGGCGATCGCCCCCCGCTGCTGCTCGCCGCCGGAGAGTTCGTCGGGCCGATGGCCCGCACGGTGGGCCAGTCCGACCGTTTCCAGGGCGGCGCGGGCGGCCTCCTCGGCGCGGGCGTGGGCGATGCCGTCGAGCACGAGCGGCAGTGCGACATTTTCCACCAGCGAGAGCTCCGACAGCAGGTTGTATCGCTGGAATACGAACCCGATCCGCCGCCGCCGTACGCGGGCCAACGCATCGTCGTCGAGCGACGCCAGGTCGACGCCCTCCAGAAGCACGCTTCCCGCGGTCGGCCTCGCGATGCCGCCGAGCAGGTGAAGAAGGGTGCTCTTGCCCGAGCCAGAGGCTCCGGTGATCGCGACGAATTCCCCCTGCTTGACGGCGAGATCGACTTGGTCGAGTGCGGCCACGGGTGCTGAACCGGCGGTCATGCCACCAAACGTCTTCTCGAGATGTTCTGCGCGGAGGATCGACACGGATGCGGCAACTCCCTCAGGCTCGGCGTGGGCGTGCCATGAAGGCACCGTTTTCGGACCCCAACATACCCATTTTGCCAGGGCCCCGTGAAAGTATGCCGGGAAATCTGCCTGGTTGACGTATTCCGACTGAAGCGACTGCGGTGAGTCTGCCGAATTCTCCGGATGGCGGACCGCCTCGAGAACCCAGCCCAGCATGATCGTACCCGTCCATCACCGCGTCGCCTCGCCGATGCCCCGTTGGATGGCCGCGCTGGCCGCCCTGATACAGGGCGGTGCGATCCTGGTCGTTGGTCTCGTGGATCCGCACGCGTGCCGAGGCGAAGACTGGGCGAAGACGAATAGCAGCCTGCGGCTGCCCGAGCCGGGCGTACCGCTCGGCAGCATGCCCGAGAACGCCCCGGTCGCGCCACCGCTGATCGATGCGGCCACGCAGAATGCAGCCCACGGCCCATCGCCCAAGACTCTCGACGAATTCGTGGCGATGGCACTCCAGAATCATCCGAAGCTGCGGACCGCGCAGGCCGCGGTCGAGGCGGCCCGCGGCAAGGCGGTGCAGGCTCGGCTCTACCCCAACCCCGTCATCGCCGGTTTCTCGCCGCAGATT
>CAYSPN010000475.1:0-2879 GCA_964432895.1 uncultured Candidatus Kuenenia sp. | reverse complement strand
ACGCTCCTGTCGTCCGCGGAGATCGAGGAGCGGATCGCGCCGGCCTATGAGCGGCTGAAGATTCCGGCGGGCACACTGGAACGTGTCAGCGGCGTGAGCACCCGGGGCATGTGGGCGACCGATGTGACGCCCAGCTCCGTGGCTACCGTCGCCGCCCGCGAGGCCCTCGACCGCTCGGGCTTCCGCCCCGACCAGATCGGCGCCCTCATCAACTGCTCCGTGTCGCGGGATTTTTTCGAGCCGGCCACCGCGTGCCTCGTGCACCACAACCTCGGCATCCCGGAGGAGTCGCTGGTGCTCGACATCACCAACGCCTGCATCGGGTTCAGCGACGGCATGATCATGCTCGCCCACTTAATAGAGGCGGGTACCGTGAAGGCGGGGATCATCTGCTCTGGCGAAAACATCTCGAAGGTGGTCCACACCACCTGCCAGCAACTGCTCGGCGACCTTCGCATCACCCGCGACAAGCTCCTCCAGATGCTCCCCACCCTCACGCTGGGCTGCGGCGCGGTGGCGGCCGTGCTCTGCCACGAGAGCCTCGCGACCAGCGGGCACCGGTTCGTGGGCGGCGTGGCCCGCTCGGCATCGCAGCATCACCAACTCTGCATCGGCAACGGCGACTTCAGTGTCGGCCAGGGAGAGGAGATCGCGCCGATCATGACCTCCGACGCGGCCCAGCTGATGATCGCGGCCGCGAAGCTCGGTGGCCGTGCCTTCCCCGACGTCACCGCGTCGCTCGGTTGGTCGAAGGATCATGTCGACCACGTCTTCTGCCACCAGGTGGGACGGCAGGTGAACGAGGCCTTTTATCGTGAGATGGGGCTCGACTACGACAAGGATTTCGCGATCTACAAGCGCTACGGCAACATGGTGTCGGCCGCGCTGCCGGCGGCCCTGGCGATCGGCGCCGAAGAGAAGAACATCCAGCCTGGGCAGAAGGTGCTGCTCACTGCGTTTGGCAGCGGGCTCAACACGCGGTTTCTCGGGTTTGAGTGGTAGCCGCAGGATGCGGCCATTTGACTGACGCATGAACGCCCCATGAGCGGAGCTGCTGCCATCGAACGCGTGCTGCCGGCCTACCCGCCGACTTTCGCGCCCACTTTCGCGCCCACTTTCGCATTTGGGCCCCTCTATCCATTTCCGTCACGGTTCGCGACGGTCGGTCGAACGGGCGAGCGGGCATCGCAGGGCCACCGCATGCACTACGTCGACGAGGGGAGCGGCCCCGTCGTCGTCTGCCTGCACGGCAACCCAACCTGGGGTTTTCAATTTCGCAACCTGATCGCGAGCCTGCGGCAGGACTTCCGGGTGATCGTGCCCGATCACGTCGGCTGTGGCCTCTCCGATCAGCCCACGGATGTCTTCTTCACGGCGGCCGACCGCATCGCCCACCTCGAGGAACTCCTGGAGCAGCTGGGGGTCGGCCGGTTTTCGCTCGTGATGCACGACTGGGGCGGCCCGATCGGCACCGGCCTCGCGGTGCGCCGTCCCAAGGATGTCGAGCGGCTCGTCTATTTCAATACCACCCTCGCGGAGACGTCGCTGCTTCCCGGAATGATCCGGCGGGCCGCGTCGCCGCTGATCGGCAGACTGCTCACGCAGCACACGATGCGGTTCGTGAAGCTGCTGACCTCGTTTGGCACCGTCCACACGCTGCCGCCCGAGATCAAGGAAGGCTACCACCGCCCCTACCGCACCCGCGACAGCCGGCGGGCCATCTGGGGCTTCGTCCGCGACATTCCGTTTACGCCATCCCATCCCACGGCCCCGCTCATGGCCGACATGGTGGCCCAGCTGCCGACACTCGCAGACACTCCCGTGAAGATCATCTGGGGGATGAACGACCCCTGCTTCCATCCGGAGATCCTCCGCCACGTCGCCGCCCGCTTTCCCCAGGCCGAAGTCGTCAAGATCCCGGCCGCCTCGCATCTCGTGCTCGAGGACGCGGCGAAGCAGTCACTCTCTGAGGTTCAGGCATTCCTGCGGCCGCTCGCACCGGGCTCCGACCGGGAGACGGTCATCGCTCCACGCCTGGCACACGACGCCCCGATCGACGTGCGATTCGATACCGCCGCGGAAGCCCGATCACCGGTAAACGGTCTCTACGCCGCACTGCAGACGGCGGCCGCGGCGACGCCGTGGGTGTCGGCGGTGACAAAGGTCTCGTTTCCCCGCTGGAGCGACCGCCCCCAGTATGATGCGATCGACTTTGCGGCGCTCTCGGCCCGCATCAACGCCTATGAAAACGGCCTTGCACAAGCCGGCCTGCGGGCTGCCGAGCGGGTGATCATGCTCGTCACGCCGGGGGCCGACTTCCTCGCGCTGAGCTATGCCGTGATGGGCCGCGGTGCCGTGCCTGTCTTCATCGATCCGGGCATGGGCGTCGATGCGGTGGTGGCCTGCATGCGGGAGGCCCAGCCCAGTGGCTTCATCGGCGTGCCCAGGGCCCACCTGCTCCGACTCAAGGCCGCGGAGCTGTTTCGCTCGCTGCGGTTCTGCGTTGTCGCGGGAAGGGTGCCGCTGTTTGGGGCCACGCGGCTGCGCGACCTGCTGAAGCCTGCCGGCGGCCCACCGTCACCGATTCTGCGGCAGGCCGACGACCCGGCACTCGTCGCCTTCACGTCGGGCGGCACCGGCCGGCCGAAGGGCGTGATCTTCACCAACCGCATGCTCACGGAGCAGCTCGCGGTGTTTCGCGGACAGTTCGGCTTCCGCGGCGGCGAGCAGGATCTGCCCCTGCTGCCCGTCTTCAGCCTCTTCACCGCGGCCCTCGGGGTGGGGAGCATCTTTCCGCCGCTCGACCCGAGCCGACCGCTGTCGCTCGTGCCGAAGCAGATCATCCGCGTGATGCGCGACCTCGGCAACCAGACGTCGTT
>CAYSPN010000474.1:0-1909 GCA_964432895.1 uncultured Candidatus Kuenenia sp. | reverse complement strand
CGACGGCACTCGGCGGAGAGAAACACCCGAAACCGCTCGTAGGTATCGAACGCCTTGGGATCGACGTCATCGGCCCGGAGGCCCCGTTCGGCGATCTTCGTGAACAGCACGCCGAGCAACTGGCCGCAGAGGGCGGCCGCGTGGGACGAATGTGCCAGCCCGCACTGCTGCAGGAGGTCGAAGACTTCGGCGATCTCCTGCGGCTGTGGCACCCGCAGAACGTTGCCCGCGGCGATCCGTGCGGCCTGCATACGGTCGACAGCGGCTGTGCCGACGAAGTCGACGTAATACTTCCGCAGCCGGTGCCGAGGATCGGTGCGGATGGCATGCGGGACGCCGGGACCGTAGGCAAACACACTCCCTGGCACGAGGTCATGGTCGCGGCCCCGCAGCGTGAGCGTGCCGCGGCCGGCAGCGACGAACTCGATGCACTGGTATGGAAAGTCGTGCCGCGCGACACAATAGTCGCCGCGGACCCGCTCACAGCCTCCGCAGACGACCGCGAGATCGGGAGCGGTGCTGTTGCGGCCCGCCGGCCGGCGGTGCAAAAACCAGCGGCGCGCCGACACCACCTGCCGCGACACAAACTCGGGCAGTGGCCGGCGAGAGGAACTGTTCCGACCAGCGATGTGTCGCGTCTGACGTGCCATGAGGTCAAGAATAGCTATCCTACGGTCAAGAATCATCATTGCCGGCTGCGCGGGAAAAAGCGACAGTGCAGAGGCAGCACCGTGTCCAGTCCCGCAGCCGGAGTCCCCATGTCCCTTCCCCGCTTCTCCTTTGGCGTTGGTGACCGCTTTGCCCATCAGGCGGAGGCCCAGTTGGCTGCGTTCGAGCAGCTTGCCGTCGAAGGGGTGGTGGTGGCCCCTGTCTGGAACAAGTCGAACCGTGAGCACAGCTTCATCGGCAGCGAGCCGGCGAGCGTGCGGGCGGCGGCTGCGGCCGCCGTGGGGGCGCGAGGGTGGCCTCATCCCTGGTTCGTCGACGCCGACCACATCCGGCTGGAGACGGTCGATCGGTTTCTGGACTCGAGCGACTTCTTCACGATCGACGTCGCCGATAGCATCGGCTCGCCGGCGGATGATGCCGACGTGTCGGCCTTCGTGTCCCGCCACGGGGAACTGGTGGGTAGGCTGACGATCCCAGGCTGCCAGGAGTCGATCCACCTCGACGCGACGAGTCTGGCCGCCATCGCACGGCAGTATCTGCGGGCCTGCCGTGAGGCGGGGGAGATCTACCGCCATATCAAGGCGAAGCAGGCAGGCCGGCCGTTCGTCACCGAAGTGAGCATGGACGAGACCGACCTGCCGCAGACGCCGCCGCAACTGCTCGTGATCCTGGCCCTCCTGGCCGACGAGGGGATTCCCCTGGAGACGATTGCTCCCAAGTTCACCGGCCGATTCAACAAGGGTGTCGACTACGTGGGCGATCTCACGCAATTCGAGCGCGAGTTTGGCGACGACATCGCGGTGCTTGCCTTCGCGGCGAAGCAGTATGGGCTGCCTCGGAATCTGAAATTGTCGGTCCACTCAGGCAGCGACAAGTTTTCGCTCTATCCCGTGATCCGGCGGGTGCTCGCGTCCACGGGCGCCGGCGTGCATCTGAAGACAGCCGGCACGACCTGGCTCGAGGAACTGATCGGCCTGGCAGAGGCCGGCGGCGACGGCCTCGCGCTCGCCAAGGAGATCTATGCCTACGCCCTCGATCACGTCGACGAACTCTGCGGGCCCTATGCGACGGTGATCGACATCGACCGCACACAACTGCCGACGGCCGCCGAGGTGAACGGCTGGAGCGGCCACAGGCTCGCCGCCGCAATCCGGCACGTGCCGACGAATCCTGAGTTCAACGCCAACGTCCGCCAGCTGTTGCATGTGTCGTTCAAGGTGGCCGCGAAGCAGGGAACTCG
>CAYSPN010000473.1:0-2954 GCA_964432895.1 uncultured Candidatus Kuenenia sp. | reverse complement strand
GGTCGAGGACGACGCCGAGGTGCGTTCGGAGATCGAACGGGCGCTGGCGTCGCAGGGGCTTGCATAGCGACGGTTCGGGGCTGTCCATGCCCCGTCGCCGGACGTTCGCTGCGACCATCCTGGGCTTCGCTCACTCGGATGCTGACGGCGCTTCGCCATCCTGGCTCCGCCGACCAATCCGCTGAGACGGATCGGTGCCCAAGCAACGCCGGCTCTCAGGGCATGGGCAGCCCCTCACGGATGACTCCGAGTCACATACAAGCCCGAAGCGCGAGCGAGGGAAACCGTGTTGCGTGGCCCGTGGGGGGAAGCCGCCCGCGATACCCTTGCTTGCGCTGCGGGCTTGGATGAAACCCCGCTGCCACGCAGGACCGTTCAACGTCGTCTTTTTCGTGAAGCCGCCCACTAGCACTCCGTCGTTTCGTCGATGTCGTCGGCAGGGTCACGGCCGGGGCCGTCGTCGGCGTAGAAGCGGGCGAGCACCTCAGACCAGTTGGCGTTTACCTTCACATCGACGAAGGCGGTGCGAACCGTCAGATACTCGGGGTGTAGGCGGGCATACTTGATGGCAAACTTCCGCATCAGCCGGCCGGCGAGGTCGGCGCCATGCAGTTCTTCGGCCAGTTCGAAGTGTTCGCGGAGCATGTCGGCCTGCTCGTGGATCGTGGGCGGTGGCAGCGGGGGCTCGCCGGCAAGAAGGCGGAGCGTCTGCCGGAAGATCCAGGGGTTGCCGATCGCTCCCCTCGCGATGCTCACCCCGTCGACGCCCGTCTGTCTGAGCATCGCCACGCAGGCTTCCGCGGAAAAGAGGTCGCCGGAGCCGATCACGGTGCGGCTGCCGGCGTGTCGCTTCACGGCGGCGAGAAACTCCCAGTTGCTCGGGCCGACGTATTTCTGCTGCACCGTGCGGCCGTGGACGGTGATGGCTGCGACGCCCCGTGCAAACGCCCCGTCGAAGATCGTCCAGAACCGGTCGGCGCTCTCCTGCGAATCGTCGATCCCGCGGCGCATCTTGAGCGTGACGGGCACCTCCGGCGGCACCGCCTCGCGAACCCGCGACACGATCTCGAGCGCCGTCTCCGGCACGCTGAGCAGATAGCCGCCGCGGCAGCGGCCGAGCACCTTCTTCACCGGGCAGCCGAAGTTGATGTCGATGACGTCAAACCCCTCCGCTACGAGCCGGCGGGCGGCGGGGGGAAAGTCGTCGGGGTTCGAGCCCATCAGTTGGCCGCCGACCGGGTGCTCTTCGGGCGAGACGGCGATCCGGGCGAGGTTGCGTTTGTTGCGGCCAACCACGGCGACGAACGTGTCGAGCAGCACCTCGCCGAGCGAGTAGGCCGCGCCATGCCGTCGCGCGAGCACCCGCATCGCGCGGTCGCTGTAGCCCGAGAGCGCAGCCTGCACCAACGGGGAGGCGAGCGTGATGCCGCCGATCGAGAGCGTGGGGGCTTGGAATGGGGCCAGCATGACGCCCGTCATCGTACCATCGGCAGGCGAGCCCGTCGTCAGGAGAGGACGGGGCAGGTGTCGAACCATGTGCGGCCCTGGGCCGCCATCCATTCAACGCTCGCCATGGGGCCCCATTCGCCGGCGATGTAGGGATCGATCGGCGGCATGTCGACCGAACTCCACGCCCGGATGAATGGATCGATGATCTCCCATGACTTCTCCACCTCGTCGGCCCGGGCGAAGAGGCTGGCGTCGCCGGTCATCACGTCGAGCAGCAGCGGCTCGTAGGCCTCCGGCAGCCGGCCCATGAACTGGCGGGAGTAGCTGAACTCGAGGTCGGTGAGCCGCAGCTTCATGCCGCCGCCCGGGACCTTGGTGTGGAAGTGGAGCTGGATGCCCTCGGCGGGCTGGATCTGGATCACGAGCCGGTTCCCCTCGCGGACGCTCCTGTGTTTGCCGTCGGCAAACAGTTCCAGCGGCGGCTGCCGGAAGGCGATCACGATCTGCGTGGTGCGGCAGCTCATCACCTTGCCGCTCCGCAGGTAGAACGGCACCCCCTGCCACCGCCAGTTGTCGACCTCCAGGCGGATCGCCCCGAACGTGGCGGTCTGGCTGGTGGGCGGTACCCCCGGCTCGTCAAGATAGCCGCGGTACTGGCCGCGAATCCCTGCTGCCGCGACCTCGCTCAGGTCGAGCGGCCGGATCGCTTCGAGCACCTTCACCTTCTCATTGCGGACGGCGCTTGAGTTGAATCGCACCGGCGCTTCCATGGCGGTCACCATCAAGAGCTGCAGCAGGTGGTTCTGGAACATGTCGCGGAGCACGCCTGCGGTGTCGTAGTAGCTGCCGCGACGGCCCACCGCCACCTCCTCGGCCACGGTGATCTGCACGTGGTCGATGTAGCGACGGTTCCAGACGGGCTCGAAGATCGTGTTCGCGAACCGCAGCGCCAGGATGTTTTGCACCGACTCCTTGCCGAGGTAGTGGTCGATACGAAATACCTGGCTCTCGTGGAACACGCCGTGCAGATGCTCGTTGAGGGCCCGCGCCGTGGCGAGGTCGGTGCCGAACGGCTTCTCCACGACGATGCGGCGGGGGCCGTTCGTCTCGGCCGCCATGCCGTGGCTGCCGAGCGCCGCGACCACCGCCTCGTAGAACTGTGGCGCGGTAGCGAGGTAGTAGACCCGCGTCGTCTCAGCTCCCCCTTCGAGAGTCTGCAGCCGCTTGGCGAGACCTTCGAAGTCATCCGACCGGCCGATGTCGCCCTGCTGGTAATGGATCGTCGTGGCGAATTCCCGCCAGGAGACATCGTCGAGCGGGTCGCCCTCCGCATGCTTGGTGGTGGACTCGCGGAGCGACGCCCGCCACTCGTCGTCGCTCATCGGCGTCCGCGAGAAGCCGACGATTCGCGTGTCGGCCGGCAGCAGGCCGTTGCGCTTGAGGTTGTAGAGCGCAGGCACGAGTTTCCGACTGGTGAGGTCGCCCGACGCGCCGAAGATCACGAT
>CAYSPN010000472.1:0-8591 GCA_964432895.1 uncultured Candidatus Kuenenia sp. | reverse complement strand
ACCATGCCTTCCTGCCGGGCCTGGTCCGCAGACCGGTCCTGCCGGGCCCGCATGCGGCCGATCGCCACCGGATTCACAAACTCCAGATGGCTCGGGTTGAAGCAGAGCGTGAGGTGCACGCTGCGGCCATTGGCAGCACCGTAGTCGGTGGAGTGGCCGAGGTGATACTTCACGTCGCCACGGCCGACGTGAAGTTCCGGGTCCATGTCGGCAAACTCGCGGAAAATCCGCTGCGGGCTCTTCCCCATGATGTTCGCCAGCACGTTCAGACGGCCGCGATGCGCCATCGCCAGGACGATGTCGCCGATGTCCTGCGAGGCCGCCCGTTCGATCGACATCTCCACCAGCGGAATCAGACTCTCCGATCCCTCCAGCGAGAAGCTCTTCGCCCCGAGAAACCGCTTTTGGATGAACTCTTCGAAGACCGCCGCGGTCGTCATCTGACGATAGATCCGCAGCTGCTGCTTGCGATCGAGCTGGATTCGGTTTTCACACCCCTCCATCCGCACCTGGAGCCACTGCCGCACACGCAGGTCGTCCATGTGCATGAACTGCACGCCGATCGAACGGCAGTAGGTGTTGCGGAGCCGCTTGATGATCTGCCGCAACGACATCGACTGCGGACCCTCGATCGTGTCGGTGGAGAACGACCGATCCATGTCGGCTTCGGTGAGGTGGTAGAACTGCGGATCGAGTTCCGGCAGCCCCGGCCGCGGCCTGCCCAGAGGATCGATCTCGGCCATCAGATGGCCTCGCACGCGGTAGGCCCGCACGAGCTGGTCGACGCGGTCTTGGAGGAAGGCCACCCGCTCCTCGCCAGCCGTGCCCGTCGCCACCGGCGGCAGGGGCAGCGGCATCGCCTCACCCGCAGGCGCGGCAGGCAGCCGGACGTCGCCATTGGCGATCGCCACGGCATGCCCCGTGGCGATGCCATCAGGCGCGACCAGTTTCTTGACAGGCAGCGTCGCCACCGACGCATGGGCCGCGCCATTGGTGCCCGTTCCAGTCGGCACTTTGACGGCACCGTTGGCTCCAGCCGCAACGGGCGCCGAGGCCACAGCCCCCGTCCGTAGCGCGTCGAAGTAGATCCGCCATTCGGGATCCACGCTGGACGGGTCGTTTTGATACTGCTCGAAGAGCTCCTCGAGAAAGGCGAGGTTTGCGGTTCCCGCTGCATCGATACTGTCGGTCGTGCTCACTGGTGGCCCTGCAGGTCGTGGCGTTCAGGTCGAGGGTTGAGAATGCATGTTGAAGGCAGAAAGCAGAGGCGGTCCTGACATTCACACCGCCAACGCTCACATCGCGAGAAGCAGCCGCCCCGGGCTCTCCAGATACCCGATGATCTCCTTGAGGAACCGGGCGGCGGCGGCACCGTCGATGACCCGGTGGTCGTAGGAGAGCGACAGCGGCATCATCAGTCGGGCCTCGATGCGGTCATCGCGGACGACCGGAACCTTCCGTGAGCGGCCCACCAACAGGATCGCCACCTCGGGCCAGTTGATGATCGGCGTGGAGTAGGTCCCGCCGATGGCGCCGAGATTGCTGATCGTGAACGTGCCGCCGCGAAGATCCTCGATGCCATACTGCGAATTTTTGGCCTTCTCGGCGGTGTCGGCAACGGCCTGGGCAATCTGCGGAATCGACATCGTGTCGCAGTTGCGCAGGACGGGCACGACCAGACCACGCGGCGTGTCGACCGCCAGGCCGATGTTGACGTAATCCTTGTAGACGAGTTCGCCCTTCTCCATGTCGATCGACGCATTCACGACAGGATGCTGCCGGAGCGAAAGGCTCACCGCCTTGATCACAAAGCCAAGCGCGGTCAGCTTGACGTTGCTCTTCGCGTATTCCTGGGTGCTCGCCTTGCGAAGATGCTCCAGCTCTGTCACGTCGGCGTCGTCAAAATTCGTGAGGTGCGGAATCGTCGACACGCTGCGAACCATGTTGGCGGCGATCGTCTTCCTCATCCGCGACAACTGCTCGCGGCGTACCGGGCCCCAGTCATCCCGTTCCGTTGAGCCGGAGTCGGCCGCACTGGCACGCGTGCCTGTGCCCTGGCCGCCAGCCTGCCGAACGGCCGTGATCACGTCCTCACGCACGATCCGGCCGGCCGGACCACTGCCCCGAACCCGCCCCAGATCGACACCCAACTCCCGCGCCAGCCGCCGCACCGCTGGGCCAGCTGGATCAACGGCGGTCGTGGCCGCATCCTCGGGCTCCGCAACGGCAGCCCGCGGACTGGTCGCAACAGCGACCGGAGCGGCCGGCGTGGCAGCAGCTGCCACCGGCTGAACGGGAGCAGGGGCAGGAGCCGCTGCCGGCTTCGGTGCCGGCGCTTGGGTTTGGGCCGGTGCCGGAGTCTGCGGGGCCGCCTTGGCAGGAGCCGCGGCAGCACCAGCGGCATCGAGCACCACGAGCGTCTGCCCCACCTTGACGGTATCGCCCTTCTTGACGAGCACCTGGGCGATGCGGCCGCCCGGCGGACACGGCACTTCGATCACCGCCTTGTCGGTCTCAACCTCCAAGAGCGCCTGCCCTGGCTTGACCACATCGCCTTCCGACACGAAGACGGTCACGACATCGCCAGACGCGATGTTTTCGCCCAGATCGGGCAGCTTGAATTCGGTTGCCATGGACTCCGTTGCTCTTGGTTGACGTGTGGTGAACGTTTGGTTGGCGTTTGGGTCGTTATCGGATTGAACGAAATGAAATGAACGAGTGAGCAGCCATTCCTCGCAGCGGGCTGCCCTTCTTAGGCTTAGGCCGATGCGGCATCGACCTTATCGGGATTCACACCCAGCCGCCGGATCGCCTCGGCCACGACGTGCGCCCCGATGGCCCCCTCCGCAGCCAGACGCGACAGCGTGCCGATGGCGATGCACTCGGCATCGACCTCGAAGTGCCGCCGCAGCGGACCACGGGTGTCGCTGCGACCGAAGCCGTCGGTGCCCAGCGTGAACAAGCCCCCGGGAATCCAGGGATCGAGCTGCTCGGGAACCGTCCGCACATGGTCACTGGCAGCCACGAACAAGCCCTTTGTACCGGCAACCTGGTCCTCCAGGTAGCTTCGCCGCGGCGTTGACTCCGGATGCAACATGTTCCAGCGGCGGCACTCCTGCGCCTCGCGACGCAACTCCTTCCAGCTGGTCACGCTCCACACGGTGCTGGCCACACCCCAGTGCTCGGCCAGCAGTTCGGACGCCCGGATCACCTCCCGCAGAATGGCGCCCGAGCCGAGCAGGTTCACATGAGGGAGCGGTCCTGCGGGCGCCGCCTTCGCCGGCACCTCACGGAGCCTGTACATGCCCTTGAGAATGCCCTCTTCGCAGCCCTGAGGCATCGGCGGCATCTCATAATTTTCGTTGTAGACCGTGATGTAGTAGATCCAGTCTTCACCCTTGGCATACATGCGGTCCATGCCATCGAGCATGATGACCGTCGCCTCATAGACGAACGCCGGGTCGTAGACCTTCACAGTCGGATAGGCGATGGCAAACAGCTGGCTGTTGCCGTCCTGATGCTGGAGCCCCTCGCCGGCGAGCGTCGTCCGGCCGGCGGTGCCGCCGAGCAGGAAGCCGCGGGCGCGGCAGTCGCAGGCGGCCCAGATCTGGTCGCCGATCCGCTGAAACCCGAACATCGAGTAGTAGATGAAGATCGGGATCATCGGCACGCCATGGCTGGCATAGGCCGTGCCGGCGGCGATGAAGCTCGAGATGCTGCCCGCCTCGGTGATGCCTTCCTCGAGGATCTGCCCGTCCTTGGCCTCGCGGTAATAGAGCAACTGATCCGAGTCGACCGGCTCGTAGAGCTGCCCGCTGTGGGCATAGATGCCGCACTGCTTGAACAGCGGATCCATGCCGAACGTCCGCGACTCGTCGGGCACGATCGGAACGATGTATTTGCCGACGTGCTTGTCCTTCAACAACGACGCCATCAGCGTGACAACGCCCGTGGTCGTGGAGACCTCGCGGCCGGCACTCTTCTCGATGAAGCTCGTGTATTCCGCGAGCGACGGCGTCTTGAGAGCCGGCGCCTGCGTCGGCCGGGTGGGCACGGGGCCGCCGAGGGCGGCACGCCGTTCCCGCAGATACTTCATCTCGGGCGAATCTTCCGGCGGCCGGTAGAAGGGCGCCTTGGCGACCTCGTCGTCCGAGATCGGAATGCCGAACCGCGTGCGGAAGGCCCGCAGCTCCTCTTCGTTGAGCTTCTTTTGCTGGTGGGTGACATTGCGGCCCTCGCCGACCTCACCGAGGCCGTAGCCCTTGATCGTCTTGGCGATCACCACGGTCGGCTTGCCGTGGCACTTCATCGCCGCATCGTAGGCCGCGTAGACCTTCTCGGGATCGTGGCCGCCCCGACGCAGCTTTTTGAGCTTCTCGTCGGAAAGGTGCGACACCATCTCAGCCAGCTCCGGATCGCCGCCGAAGAAGTGCTCGCGGATGTAGCCACCGGGCATGACCACATATTTCTGGTACTGGCCGTCGACAATCTCGTTCATCCGCTTGACGAGCTTGCCCTTTTCGTCCTTCGCCAGCAGCGGATCCCACTCGTCGCCCCAGATCACCTTGATCACGTTCCAGCCGGCACCGCGGAAAACGCCTTCCAACTCCTGAATGATCTTGCCGTTGCCCCGCACAGGGCCGTCGAGCCGCTGCAGGTTGCAGTTGATGACGAACACGAGGTTGTCGAGCTTCTCGCGGGCCGCCAGCGAAATCGCACCGAGCGTCTCCGGCTCGTCGCATTCGCCGTCACCAATGAAGGACCAGACGTGCTGCTTGCTCGTGTCCTTGATGCCGCGATCCTGCAGATACTTGTTGAACCGGGCCTGGTAGATGGCCATCAGTGGCCCAAGACCCATCGACAACGTGGGAAATTCCCAGAAATCGGGCATCAGCCACGGATGCGGGTAGCTCGACAGCCCGCCGCCCTCGGCCAATTCACGGCGGAAGTTCTCCAGTTTCTTCTCACTGAGCCGGCCTTCGAGGAACGCGCGGGAGTAGATGCCCGGCGAGGCATGCCCCTGGAAATAGACCTGGTCGCCCGAGTAGTCGTCACCGCGGCCACGGATGAAATGGTTCATCGCCACTTCCACGAGCGTCGCCGAGGAGGCGAAGGTCGAGATGTGGCCGCCGATGCTCTTGTCTTCGCGATTGGCCCGCACCACCATCGCCATCGCATTCCAACGGATGATGCTCTTGATCCGCCGCTCGAGTTCGCGGTTGCCCGGGAACGGCGGCTGCTTGTCGGCAGGGATCGTATTGATGTAGGGCGTGGTGGTGGAGAACGGGATCGGCACGCCCAGCCGGTAGGCCTCCTGCTCAATGGCATGCAGCAGATAGGCGGCCCGGTCGGAGCCGCGGCTGTTGATGACATACCGCAGGGAGTCGAGCCACTCGGTCGTCTCCGTCGGGTCGGAATCGACGGCGACCACACCATCGGCACGCACCGGTTGCCCGCTCGTGCTGTCGCTCATCTGGCCGATTGACATGGGAGCATGGCCCCCTTTCGGCAGGTTCCCGCCCGCAGCGGACCGGCCGTTCGTAACCCCCGCCTCGTCAACAACTTCGCTGCCGGTCTGATCGATGTCGGGGCTGGCCATGGAGTGCTCCGGAAAGGTGGGCGAACTTTGCCCATTATTCCGATGGTTCCGGGGGGCGTAAAGCCCATTCGCCATACCCGCTTACTTGGCCATTTCCGCGCGGGGCCGGTAGATCTCGGTGGCGAGGCCGAAATAGTTCTCGGCGGAGAACGCCACCGTCTCGCTGAGCGTCGGATGCGGATGGATCGACTCCATCAGGTCGCGGGCCGAGCAGCCCATTTCGATGGCCAGCACGCCCTCCGCGATCAGTTCACCGGCGCCAGGTCCCACGATGCCCACGCCAAGCACGGTGTCGGTCTCGGGGTCGACGAGCACCTTCGTCATGCCATCGGTCCGGCCGAGGGCATGGGCCCGGCCACTCGCGGCCCAGGGATAGCGGCTGACCTCGACCGTGCGGCCCGACGCGGCCACGTCGTTTTCGGTGAGCCCTGCCCAGGCAATCTCGGGGTCGGTGAATACCACCGCCGGTATGGCGCGTGGCGCAAATACCGCTGCCTCGCCGTGCAGCGACTCGACGGCCACCTTGCCCTGGTGGCTCGCGCGATGCGCCAGCATCGGCTCACCGCAGACGTCACCGATGGCGAGAATGTGCGGATCGGCCGTCCGCTGCTGTTCGTCAACCTCTACGAAGCCCTTCGAATTGACCTTCACTCCGGTGCTTTCCAGGCCAATGCCGTCGGAATTCGGTCGGCGGCCCACGGCCACCAGCACCCGCGAAAACTCCCGCACGCTCGGCCCCTCCGGACCCTCGAAATGCACGCGGACCGACTGGCCGGCATCCTCGAGTTTCACGACCTTCATACGCAGGTGAATCTTTTCAAACAGTTTTTCCAGCCGTTGCTGCAGCGGTTTGACGAGGTCGCGATCTGCGCCGGGCAGCAGCGTGTCGGTGAGTTCGACGACCGAGACCCGCGTGCCCAGTTCGGCATAGACGGTGCCCATCTCCAGCCCGATGTAGCCGCCGCCAACGACCAGCAGCGATTCCGGGATGTCGGCCAGTTCGAGCGCGCCTGTCGAATCCATCACCCGCGGAGTACCGATGTCGAAGGCCGGGATCCGCGTCGGCCGCGATCCGCTGGCGAGGATGCAGTGGTCGAACGTGAGCGTCTGGCTGGCGCCGCCCGGCGTCGCAGCGGCGATTTCGAGCGTGTTGGGGCTCGTAAACCGGGCATTGCCCCGCACGATGGTCACGTTGCGACGCCGGGCCAACTGGCCGAGGCCGCCGGTGAGCGTGGAGATCACCTTGTCTTTGCGGGCCCGCAGGGCATCGACATTCACCGCGGGCCGCTCGAAGTGGACGCCCCACTCCTCCATCTCCCGTGTCTCGGCCAGCACGCGGCCCACGTGCAGGAGTGCCTTCGAAGGGATGCAGCCCCGCAGCAGGCAGGTGCCGCCCAGCCGTTCGTCGCGTTCCACCAGAGTCACCGCCATGCCGAGATCGGCCGCCATAAAGGCGGCGGCATAGCCGCCCGGACCGCCACCCAGCACCACCAGTGGAACATGCATCGCTCGGGGTTCTCCTCGAAACAGGCGGTTCAGCAAACAGTTGGGATCGATCCCTGGACGGTCGTTGTTGTAGTTTCGACCCGCGAGTTGTTCAAGAAACACCCCCGCAGGACACGAGGCTCACGATGCTGGCGCGGCGGGCTTTCACGCTCGATTTACGCAGTCTGGCCGCCTTTCGGACCGCGATCGGCCTGCTCGTCGCCATCGACGCCCTGCTCCGGAGCCGCGACGTCTCGTTGATGTTTGCCCCCGATGGGATGTTTCCCCTGGGATTGTTGCGGCAGTACCTCGACGACCCGTGTGCCTGGTCGCTGGCCACGCTCGTCGATGCCGCCTGGTGGGGGCCGGCCATGCTCTTCCTGGAAGGGATGGCAGGCCTGCTGTTGGCGGCGGGGTGCCTCACACGCTTTGCCACGGTCGCGTCGTGGGTGGCGGTCGTGAGCGTCCTGCGCCGGACGGCGCCGGCCACCAACGCCGGCGACGCCTGGTTGGCCTGCCTGCTCTTCTGGGGGATGTTTCTGCCGCTCGCATCCACATGGTCGTGGGATGCTCGCCGCGGCAGCCGGCGGGGCGAGGAGCGTTCCACCGCGACCGCAGCGCTCGTGCTGCAGATCGCCGTTGTCTACCTGGCGGCAGGCCTCTCCAAGTGGAACAACGCCTGGGTGTCGGGGGACGCCATCCGTTTCGCCATGTCAGTCCACGACCATGGCACGCCGCTGGGCGAATGGCTCCTCGGCACCGGCTGGCTGGCCCGCCCGATATCGTGGGCCGTGCTCGCGCTGGAACTGGTGGGTCCGGTGCTGTTGATCGCCTGGCCGGCGCCGCGTGTCCGCCTGAGTCTCGTCGTCCTGTTCATGCTCTTCCACCTCGTCAGTTGCGCGACGATGACCGTGGGACTTTTCGGATACGTGGGGCTGGCGGCCTGGCTGGCGCTCGTGCCACGCGAGGCCTGGAACTGGCTCGGCGTTCGCGAAGTGCCTGCCTGCCAGGGCCGAGGCGTCTCGTCCGACCAGGAATCATGGGCCACACGGTGGGCCTGCCTGGCGGCGGCCACGGTCGCATTGGTAAGCCTCGTGCACGACCTGACACCCTGGCGTCACAAGCCGCTGCCACGCCTGGCCAGGTCGCTGATCAACATTCCCTGCATGCATCAGGAGTGGGGCATGTTCGGCGACGTGCAGCCACAGGAGCAGTGGGCCTACGCGCGGGCCGAACTGGCCAACGGCAACGTCGTCGACCTTCTTCGGGGCGGCCGGCCGCTCGAGGCCGAGCGGCCCACGGGCGGCTTTACATCCCTACCGCACCACCGATGGCACAAGCTCCTCTGGGTGCTTCCGCGACCCCAGCAGCGAATCTTCGCTCCAGCGATCGCCGCGGCGCTTGCCCGGCAGTGGAATGCGCGCAATCCGCCCGCTAGCTGCGTGCTATTTTTAGAAATCAGGTTTGCAAGGCTGGGCCGGACCTCGGCCGATGACACGCTCCATGA
>CAYSPN010000471.1:0-6789 GCA_964432895.1 uncultured Candidatus Kuenenia sp. | reverse complement strand
ACTCGACCGCGTGTTCCGCGACGCTGGCTTCGAATGGCGGGAGGCTGGCTGCAGCATGTGCCTGGGTATGAACCCCGACACGCTCACGCCCGGCCAACGCTGCGCCTCGACGAGCAACCGCAACTTCGAGGGCCGACAGGGGAAGGGGGGCCGCACGCACCTCGTCTCGCCGGCGATGGCGGCGGCAGCTGCCGTCACCGGCCACTTTACCGACATCCGACACTGGCTTTATCGCTGAACACACTCGCTGAACACGTTTCGGAACGACAGCCTCATCCCATGCAACCATTCATCACCCACACCGGCATCGTCGCCTCACTCGACAGGGCCAACGTCGACACCGACCAGATCATCCCGAAACAGTTCCTCAAGCGGATCGAGCGGACCGGCTTCGGGCAGTTCCTCTTCTTTGACTGGCGGTTCCTGCCCGACGGGGCGCCGAACCCTGAGTTCGAACTCAACCAGCCCATCGTCGCGGGGGCGAGTGTGCTCTTGGCACGTCGCAACTTCGGCTGCGGCTCGAGCCGCGAGCATGCCCCCTGGGCCTTGGCCGACTACGGCTTCAAGGTCGTGATCGCACCGACCTTCGCCGACATCTTTTTCAACAACTGCTTTCAGAACGGCATGGTTCCGATCCGCCTCTCGGAGGAGGATGTCGAGGAACTCTTCCGCAGGACGCGGGCGGCTGAAGCGACGGGCAAGCCCTACAGGCTCCATGTCGATCTGCCGTCCTGCACGGTGAGCGACGATGCCGGGTTTTCCCGCCCGTTCACGGTCGACCCGTTCCGCAAGCGATGCCTGCTCGAAGGCCTCGACGATATCGGACTGTCGCTCCAGCACGTCGACACAATCGCCGCCTGGGAGGCGGCCCATGTCGCGCCGGCCGGGGAGTGATAGCCATGGGGTTGTTTCCCGGGGCTCGGACTGCCTGGCTGGCATTAGCCTGTGGCCTTTGCTTTCGCGGTGCCGTCGCGGCGCCGGCCACTCCGCAGCCGCAGCGGACCGACCTCATCACCGACATGCCCGCGGCGGGCGATCTGGCGGCTCCGACCAATGGCCAGACGCTCTACGTGCTCGATGAGGCCAGCGGCGAGGTCGTGGCCATCGATCCGTTCGATGCTGCCGCCAAACGATGGACGGCTGTGTCGGCCGGCCTGCGGGCGGATGCCGGTGCCGGAACGCTCGCGATCGGCAGCATCGATACGAGCATGCTGGCGATACTCGTCCGGAGCCGCGACAGCTGGTCATTGCAGACGCACCGTCTCCAGCCCGGCACGGCCGCCGATCCCGACAAGCCCGCCCAGAGCGTGGTGATCGGCAGGACCACCGGCGAGGCCGCGGCGTCAGCCACCACGAACGCGAAATCCCCCGGCGACGACCGGGCCTGTCTGGCCATCAGCCCGTCTCGCGACTGGCTGGGCGTCTGCGGCCTGCCGGCGCCGCTGCCCGCGGTGATGCGGGCGCCGATCGCCGGGGCAAGAATCGGCGGCGTCTCGGCCCGTGCCTGCCCCGTCCTCCCTGCGGGTATGCGGCCCACCGCAGCGACGATCAGCATGGCCGAGGAGTTCGTGCTCTTCGCCACGGATCCGGCAGACCGCGCTGCCGCCGGCGTTTTCGTGTCGTTTTATCTCCCCCCCGATCCGCGGCGACTGCTGCATCTCGACACGTCGCTGCCGAGGGTGCGTGACGCGGCCTTCTGCCGCGCCGACGGCACGCTCTGGGTGGTCGGCGGCGGTCCGCGGGGTGAATCTGGCGGCTCGGCCTCGGCCGTGGTCGCCCCCGAAGGACTCTGGCGGATCGACGCCGTCATGCGGAATGGCCGGCAGTCGGCAGCGGCCGTCTGTGTGGCTCGTCTGGAAGGGGCCCGCGCCGTCGTCTGCCTTTCGGAGCGTGCCATCATCGTGACACACGGCCGTGAAACCCGCACCGTGTCGCGGATCGATCCGACCCAGCCTGCGAGCACACCATGACGAGTCAGCCCAGCCGCCGTGAGAAGATCGAAGCCCTTCTGCGGGATGATCCCGACGATGTGTTTCTGCGGTACAGCCTCGCCCTCGAGATGGAGGCTGCCGGGGAATGGGAGGCTGGTCTCGAGATCCTCGAGGCGCTCGCCCGGGGAGTGCCCCCGTATGTGCCGGCATTTCAGATGGCCGCGCAGCACCTGGTGGCCCGCGACCGGATCGAGGAAGCCCGCAGCACGCTCCGCGAAGGCATCGAGGAGGCGAGGCGACAGGGCAAAGCCCACGCGGCCGGGGAGATGTCGGAGCTCCTGATGAGTCTGGGCGAGGCGGGCGAGGGCTAGCCGTCTGCCGAAAAGTCCGTCATGCCATCACTGGCACAGGCTCGGCGGACTCGGCACCGCGGGTGATCACAAACCCCATCTCCTCGATCATCTTGTAATCGGCCTCAGGCAACTGCCCCTTCGTGGTGAGATAGTCGCCCACGAACATCGAGTTGGCTGCATAGAGGCCCAGCGGCTGCAGGGTGCCCAGGTGAATTTCCCGTCCGCCGGCGATGCGAATCTCCGCCGTCGGGTTGAGCATCCGCATCATCGCCAGGCCACGGAGACAGTCACGGGGGCTGACACGGTTGTTGCCCTCCAGCGGCGTGCCGTCGATCGCGTTGAGGAAGTTGAGCGGGATCGACTCCACGCCGAGGCTGCGGAGCTCCATCGCCATGTCGATCAGGTCGTCGTGCGTTTCACCCATTCCCATGATGCCGCCGCTGCAGAGTTGCAGGCCCGCGGCGCGGCAGGCTGCCAGCGTCGCGATGCGGTCGCCGTAGGTGTGGGTCGAGCAGACCTCCCCGTAAAACCGCTCGCTGGTGTTGAGATTGTGGTTCACCTTGTCGACGCCGGCCGCCGCCAGCCGCTGCGCCTGCTCCGGCGACAGCAGCCCCAAGCAGGCACAGATGTTGAGGTCGTACTGCTGCTTGATCTCGGGCACGATCTTGCAGACGAAGTCGATCTCCCGCTCCGACGGGCCGCGGGCCGAGATCACGATGCAGAACGTCTTCGATTGCCGTTCGGCGGCGAGCTTCGCAGCCTCCAGCAGCTTGGGAGCGGAGAGGAGGTTGTAGCGGGGGATCTCAGCGTCGGAGACCTTCGACTGCGAACAGTAGCCGCAGTCTTCCGGGCACAGGCCGCTCTTGGCGTTCATCAGAAAGAAGAGTTGGACGGTGTTGCCGAAGGAGCGGTGCCGCACCCGCCAGGCGGCGGCCAGCACGTCGAGCAGTTCGACGTCGGACGACTCGAGGATCGCCCGGGCTTCGTCGCGGTCGATCGTGCCGCCGGAGAGCACGCGGGTGGCCATGGCGTGCCAACGGCTGGTGTGGACGGGGACTTCCTGGGCGACTGACATGCTGACTGCTCCGAGCTCGAAGGAGGGAAACAAACTGGGGGAGGATGGCGAACCGGGGGCCATGGACAAGGAATGTATGCGATAGGGAGGGGGTTTGCCAAAGCTGGCTGTGGCGTCGCGCGGCATTCCCGGCCGCAACCTGCACAAGGTCTGAGGGGGGGACGACCGATACAAGCCGTAGGAGTCTCGTGATCCCTGCTTCCATGAGGTCGAAGGCATGTTCCACTCGCGCCTGGCAGAAGCCACCCTGATCGGCTGCCTGACCGCCCTCGCAAGCTTTTGTGCGCTCAACGCCAGCGCCGGAGAGACCTACTCCATCGTGGCGCAGTCGAATCGATTCTCGGCGGCCACGGGCCGCCGGCCACTTTCGGAGCGGATCGCTGCAGCCAACCTGCCGATCATCGCGGAGACAGCCGCCACGCCGCCGCACGGAACTGTCCATCAAAGTAAACAGGACACAGCCGTCCGCGTCGATGCAACGGCGACCTCGGAAAATATGGCCGTGGCAGCTGTCCGGGTGGATCAGGATGTCGTAGCGGCCCCGGAGCCGCCACCGCGGCCGGCCGTCACGCCACCCGTCCTCTGGCCATTCGGCACCAAGCGGACGCCGACCACCGCGCAGAAGCCAAGCGTGAAGCAGCCCGTTGCCACCGTGAAAGCCAAAGCACCCACCAGCCAGGCAGCTGCAGCCGCCAAAAGCCCGACTAAGAACCCGACCGCAAGCCGCGACGACCAGCGTCAGGCCAACGCGAGATCGAGTGGGAAGGGACTGAGCAGTTCGAGCCCCGCGTCGGTGACCAGGTAGTTGTTCTCGATCCGCATGCCGCACGAGAGAGCGGGGTCGTAGAGCGCCGGCTCCACCGCGATCACGTCCCCAGCCTCCAGCGTGTCGTCCCATTCGGGATTGAGGTGCGGCATCTCGTGCACGAATAGGCCGATGCCATGGCCCAGATGGCTCGACCAGCTGCCCACCGGGGCAGTGGCCAGCCATTGCCTCACCTCTTCGTAGATGTCGCGGCATCGAACGCCCGGCCGCGCCCGACGCTCGACCACCGCGAGCGCCTCGCAGACGTGCCGCCAGGCTGCCAGCTGTTCATCCGTTGGGCGGCCGTCCACGGCGATCGTCCGTGCGTTATCGGCAAAGTAGCCGCGGTATGCCGGCCCCAGGTCGAGGATGTAGAGTTCGCCCGCCTGGCAGGTGCGCTCGCGGGGCGGTCCGCCTCGGACGCCGCACGCATAGTCGTTGCCGGTGCCGGTGAGCATCTCGCCGCAGATCTCCACCGCCGCCCCCTGCAGCGCGGAAAAGATCTCCAGTTCGGAAACCCCCGGTCGGATCCGTTGTCGAGCCGCCTCGTACATCGCCCCCGTCGCGGCGATCGCCCGCTTGAGCAAGACGAGTTCGTCGGCGTCTTTTCGACGCCTGAGTGCCAGCAGATCGAGATCGACATCGAGGAGTTCGGCATGCCCCAGAAGTCGCGTGATATGAGGCGGGCAGGTGGAGAACTCCACGCCCACGCGGGCCAGGCGGCCCCGTGTCGCCAGCCAATCGCCGAGCACCGCGGAGGAGGCCTCGCGCTGATCGGTGCGGAGCGTGGAACGACGCTTCGCGGCGTACGTCCGCACATCGGTGGCGGCCGCCTGTTCCAGCTCCACGGGCTTGTCGGGGCAGACAAGCAAGGTCTCGCCCGAGAGGAGCATCGCCACGGCGGGGGCAAACCGAAAATCCCAGCGGTGCCCTGTGAAATACTGCACGTGCTCCGGCGCCGCGATGACGACGGCGTCGAGCGATCGCTCGGCCATGCAGCGGCGGAGCCTTTCCTGGCGGGCACGGCAGGCGTCGAGGTCGAGCAGGGGAAGGAGTCCGTTCATGGGGTGAGTTTCAGCGTGTCTGGTACGCGTGTGAGGGGAATGGTGAGGAGGACGTCAGTCCAATTTGGAGAGCAGGCTCGAGTCGAAGGGGGGAAATGCTGGATCGAGCCGTTCGAGCGTGGTCCGCAGCAGCCTCGCGACGACGAGGTTGCGATACCACTTCTTGTCGGCTGGCACGATGTGCCAGGGCGCCTGCTCCGTGTTGCACTGTGTCAGGGCGTCGTCGTAGGCCTTCTGGAAGTCTTCCCAGAGCCGCCGGTCCTCGAGGTCGCTCGGCCCCAGCTTCCACTGCTTCTTCGGATCACGGAGCCTGTCTTCCAGCCGCTGTCGCTGTTCCTGCTTGCTGATATGCAGGAAGCACTTGACGAGCGTGACATTGCCGTCGCCGAGGAGCTTCTCGAAGGCGTTGATCTGGGCGTAGCGATCCTTCCAGACATCCTTGGGCACGAGCTTGCGGACTCGAACCACCACCACATCCTCGTAGTGGGAACGATTGAAGATGCCGATGCGCCCGTGGGCTGGCACGGCCGCGTGCACCCGCCAGAGAAAGTCATGCGAGAGCTCAAGGTCACTGGGGGCCTTGAAGCTCTTCACGTCGAGGCACTGCGGGCTCACGCCGCTGGCGATCATGCGGATCGTGCCGTCCTTGCCGGACGTGTCGATCCCCTGCAGGACGACGATGACCGCCCGCTTCGCCTCCGCGAACAGCCGGTAGGCCAGTTCGTCGAGCTTGTCGCAGTGTTTGCGGGTCTCGGCCTCCGCGTCGGCGCGGTCGAGATCCTCGTGGTAGTCGGGGTCGAAATCGGCCAGTCGGATATCGCGTCCGGCGGGCATGGTGAGCGGCTGGTTCATGAAAGGCCTCGCTGGGAGGCCCTCATGCTACCGCCCCGCAGTGCCGTAGAACATGGCCCGCGAGCTCACCGACCGCTGCCGGCGGCGCACGGGACGGGGCGGGGCGATCATGCGGGATTCAAGCAGATCAGCGATCAGGTGTCGGTCTGCGGCGTGCCCGGCCAAGTCCTCCATCTCGCCCTCCATCTCCTGCTCGAACCCCAGCACCTCGGCAATCATCGCGATGGTGCGGGCGCGAACCTCGCAAGGCGTTTCCCCAACGTTCACGACGTACCGGGTGGCCTCGCCGCTGGAGGACTTGACGACCGCGGCGTTGGCAGAGGAGCTGACAGGGTTGGTGGTGGCGTTCATGGGATAGGCCTCCTGCGTCGGCAAAAGCTGCAAGTGAGTTGGCTCTGAAACCATACACCGCATATCGCGTGCCAAAGTCAAAAAAGAGATCGGCGGCACGTTCCAAGGCGTCTGGCGCCGCTTAGGTTTGCCTAATCGTGCCAGTGTGACGCGGCCAGTTGAAAGATTTACCGCGACGTTAGCCCTGGCCGGCTTCTCCGGCCATATCCTGGAGCCCGCTACTCGGTCGGGCTGCGAATCTTTTCATGGAGCATCTTGTCGCGGATCGTGGCCGCCAGCTCGTAATTCTCAGCCCGGATTGCCTCGGCGAGCTGCTCGTCGAGTGTGCGGCCCACCTCGTACCGCTGCCGGACGCTCT
>CAYSPN010000470.1:0-3877 GCA_964432895.1 uncultured Candidatus Kuenenia sp. | reverse complement strand
GCCAAGGCAAGGTCGGCAGGATGCCGAGCCGGGCCACCTGCACTTGCCTCGTAGCCCCAACCAGCACCAGGCCCGGAGGGCCGGGTCGCCACCAGCGAGCGGAGGCCCGCCAAGGCAAGGTCGGCAGGATGCCGAGCCTTGCCGTGAAACCGCATCGCCGGATGCGATGCCCGTCGGACGTGGGAATCCTTGGCATTCCCACCGGCCGACCCAAGCGGGCAGGGGCCATGGATGGCCCTGCCCGCGTACAGTCAGATCTGATAGTCCGACTCGGGCTGCGGTGCTTCGCCGCGCATGCGGAGTTTCGGCCGTTCGAGCACGACCGTTGTGTGAGGATCGACCGACCGAGTCAGCCAGACATTGCTACCGATCACCGAGTCGTGACCGATCCGCGTCGCCCCGCCGAGCACCGTGGCGTTGGCGTAAATAACCACGCGGTCCTCGATCGTCGGGTGGCGCTTCGTGCCCCGCACGAGGTGCCCATCGGCATCGGTTTGGAACGAGACCGCGCCGAGCGTCACGCCCTGGTAGAGCTTCACGCGGCTGCCGATCTCGCACGTCTCGCCGATCACGACGCCCGTGCCGTGGTCGATGAAGAAATGGTCGCCGATCGTCGCCCCGGGATGGATGTCGATACCGGTCCTCGCATGGGCCCACTCAGCCATCATGCGGGGGATGAGCGGAACATGCAGGCGGTGCAGCAGGTGCGCCAGCCGATGGATTGTCACGGCCTCGAGCCCCGGATAGCAGAAGATCACCTCGTCAAGCGTGCGGACGGCCGGATCGCCGTCATAGGCGGCCTGCACGTCGGTGGCGAGGACCCTGCGGAGGTCGGGAATTCGCTCCAAAAATTCGACCGCCTTGGCCTGGCCGAGTGCCTCGAAATCCCCCTCCTCAGTGCAATGCTGCACGGCATCGGATACCGTAGGCGGATCAACACCCTGTTCAGTGGCCGCCCGCTGCGCCGAGAGGCTATGCCGCAGTGCCCGGCCAATCTGCGTGGTGAGCTTGTCGTGCAGCCCGTCCACGAGGTCGCCCACGTGGTAGGTGACGTTGCCCATGTGCAGATTTTCCCGGCGGCGATAGCCGGGATAGAGGATCTCCTTGAGATCCTCGCAGGCCGACACGATCGCCTCATAGTTCGGCAACGGGCAGTGGCCGAGGTAGTGGATCGTCGGCACGTCGTGATACGTCTCGACGATCCGCCGCGTGAGTTCCGGCAGTTGTTCCTTGATGCGGATGTCGGTGGCCATGGGAGTCGATGGTAGAGAGGGCCGGTCGGCCCGGCAAACTGGACCGAAAACCTGACAGGGAAGCGGTCGACGCGATAGCCGTCAGGAATTGAGGGTTCTTCCAGATTTTCCCGCAGAAAAGCCCTACCCGCGTCCGTCCCGGAAAGCCCGGCAACCTAGGAAGCCCAGATTGTCCTAGGAAACCAGATTGTCAGCCCGCACCGGCGGCGGTCTGCTCTCCGGCTGCAATGGCGGCTGCGGCCAGGGTCAGGCTGCCCTCGTAAAGAGCCCGCCCCACAATGCAGCCCGCGGCTCCAGCGGCTGCCGCCTCCCGAATATCTTCGGCGTTCGAGACTCCCCCCGAGGCGATGACCGGCAGGCGGACTGCACGGACCATCTCTGCGAGGGCGGGAATGTTGGGGCCGGACATCATGCCGTCCTTGGCGATATCCGTGTAGACGATGCCTGCCAGAGGCAGGTGCTCATGCCGCTTTGCAACGTCGATCGCACCGAGGGGGCTGGTCTCGAGCCAGCCGCGCACGGCAACCTTGCCATCCCTCGCGTCGATCCCCAGCACCATCCGACCGGGCAATGCCTGGGCCAGTTCGGCAAGCAGGGCAGGGTTCTCGATCGCCACACTGCCGACGACGAGACGCTGCACGCCTGCCGCGACGTAGGCCCGGGCCGTGTCGACCGAGCGGATGCCACCGCCCAACTGGCAGGGGACTCCTGCCGCCGCAACCATGCGGCCCACGAGTTCGGCCTGCACGGGCGTTCCCGCCTTGGCACCGTCGAGGTCGACGATGTGCAGACGGCGGGCGCCGCCCGCCGCGAACCGGCGGGCCATCTCCACAGGATCGTCACCAAACACGGTCTCGCGGTCATAATCGCCCTGCAGGAGCCGCACGCACCTGCCGCCGCGGAGGTCGATAGCGGGCCAGAGTTCCATCGTCAGGGTCTCCTCATGGTGGCGCGCAGCAAGTCCATACCCGCCGACTGGCTCTTCTCGGGATGGAACTGCGTGGCGAACAGACGGCCACGGGCCACGGCCGCACAGAACGGCCCGCCGTAGTCGCTGGTGGCGGCGATCACCGTCTCGTCGCGGGGACGCGCCACGTAGGAATGAACAAAATAAAAGTGGTCGCCATCGCGGCCGACGGGCTGCGCCGTGCTGCTGGTCTTCCAGGAGACCTGGTTCCAGCCCATGTGCGGGATCTTCATGCCACGGGGCAGTTCGAACCGGGTCACCTCACCGGACAAGACGCCCAGCCCTTCGTGATGCCCCCCCTCCGAACCGGTCTCGAAGAGGAGTTGCAGGCCCATGCAGATGCCGAGGAACGGTTTGTCGGCCCGGATGTGCGCGAGGATCGGCTCCACCAGCCCACGGCTGCGAAGTGCCCGGATGGCATCACCGAAGGCACCGACTCCGGGCAGCACGAGCCGGCTGGATTCCGCCACCACATTTGGGTCGTCGGTGATGCGGGCCTCCACGCCGACCCGTTCCAGCGCTTTTTGCACACTGCGGAGGTTGCCACTGCCGTAGTCGATGATCGTGACCATGGGAAAAGTTTAGGGCCGCGGGTGGCTGGCTGAAAGTGGCCATTGTGCGCCGGCCACTCAGTTGGAAACGGCTCGGGCTGCCTCCCCGCCCTCGTCCCCGGCGCCGATCCGCTCGGGGTAGATGACGAACTCCATGCGACGGTTGCGGGTGCGACCGGCGGCCGTGGCGTTGGACACGACCGGATGATTCGAGCCATGTGCCACGAGAAAGAGCTGCCCCTGTCGCAAGGGGGTGCGGGTGGTGAAGAAGTCAAACACCGTCGTGGCACGAGCCGACGTGAGCTGGTGTGGCGAGCCCCACGAAGACTGCTGCAGCGGCTCGGTGTCGACGTGCCCCTCGATGCCAACGAAATGCCTGGGAAAGACCCGATCGATCTCACTCGCCACCTGCGTGAGCAGGGCCGAGCCACCGGGCAGCAGAGAGGCGCTGCCGCCATCGAAGAGCCGATCGGCTGGCACTTCGAGCCGCACGACGTTGCCGTCAAACCGTGTTTCGACGCCGGGAACGGCCAGCTGGCCCATCGCAGCGTGCATCGCCGCCGGGCCGTTCACGGCAGGACTCGCTGCCACGAACGCGGCGGGAGGTCCGCCGGGCTGCAGAGATGTTCCTGCTGGCGGGCCGACACCCGCCGGCCCAGGTGCCCGTGGCGGCCCCCATGACGATGCCACACCTCCGGACGCCGGGAACCGCGAAGCGGCCAACTGGTTGGACGTGCTCGCCAACTGCTCTCGCAATACGGTGATCTCGTCCTTCAGAAGCTGGTTTTCATCCTGGCTGCGGGCGAGGGTCGTCTGCAATTGGCGGCCGTCGACATCGGCATACGAGGGCAACGGCGTTGCCGAAGAAGACGAGAGTGGCGGCAGCGTGGCGGCCGGCGCCGCCACGCCTGGCGGCGGCACGAGACTTATGGGTGTTGCAGCCGTGGGCTTGTGGAACAGGTGGTTCGAGCAGCCGACCACCATCGCGAGTGCCGGCAACAGCACGCAGCGAACGGCGACGGACTCTCTGGTGGCACAACAAGGAATCATGATGCCTCGGCTCCACAACCGAACGGGGGCGGGATCGTAGGAAAGGCCGGCAGGCC
>CAYSPN010000469.1:0-2231 GCA_964432895.1 uncultured Candidatus Kuenenia sp. | reverse complement strand
AGCGGGGAACAGTGCCTGTCCGTGGCCGGCGCGTTGCTCTCGACGGCGGTCGGGCGGGGCCATCCATATGGTCCGCCGCAGTCGCTCGCGGAGCGGCTGGGGGTCGTCGCGGGCCGCGTCACCGCGGTGGCAGCATGGCTGCCGAGTGGTGCGAAGAATCCCGCGAGCGAGGCCTGCTCCGCGGGCCCGGCAGTCCATGGCGACGCCCTGCTCATCTCGCAGTTCGCTGCGGCGCTCGTCCTGCCCGGTGACGAGCGGTCGCCGGCAGGCAGCCACGGCCCGACGGTCGAGGCAACGGTGCTCCGCGAGGCGGTGCAGCTCGCGCTGGCGCATGCGCACCTGCGGCAGCAGTTCGATCGTGCCGTGGCGGAGGCCCGGCTGGAGGCGATGCGGGAGCTTGCCTACGGCGCCGGGCATGAGATCAACAATCCACTCGCCAATATCGCCACGCGGGCGCAGGCGCTCCTGCTGGAGGAGACTGATCCGGAACGCCGCCGACGGCTGTCGACGATCGTCGATCAGTCGTTTCGGGCTCGCGACATGATCGGTGGGCTGATGCTCTTCGCGCGGCCGCCGAAGCCGCGGCGCGAGGCAGCGGACGTGGGAGGCATTATCGCCGCCGTCATCGAGTCGGTGCGTGGGCAGGCCGCCACGCGGGGAGGGCGGCTCGAATACAGCCCGTTGCCGGTGCCGCAGGCAGTGTTCGTCGATCGCCTCCAGATCGAGGAGGCGATCCGGGTCGTCGTGGTTAACGCCCTCGAGGCAGTGGCTTCCGGTGGCCGGGTTGTGCTCGAGGTGACTCGCCGATCACCGCAGGATGGAGGCTGGTGCGAGGTCACCGTGGCCGACGACGGCCGTGGCATGTCGTACGAGGCGGCGCGAAGGGCGTTTGATCCCTTTTACAGCGGCCGCGAGGCCGGGCGGGGGGCCGGGCTTGGGCTGCCGAAGGCTTGGAGGTTGGTGGAATCGAGCGGCGGCACCGTTCTGCTCGACTCCCGCCCCGGCCAGGGCACTCGCGTGTCGATCCTGCTGCCGGAGGCCTCTGAAGTTGAGTCCGGAGCCCTGTCGGCCGGGGGCTAACGGCCGGCAAAGTCAGCCCAGCTTTCCAGGGCTTCCGGCCGGTTGTTTTGGCCGCTGCGTGAGCCCTGTGGTGGCTGTCGCCAGGCGTTGTTTCCCGCTTGTCGATGTTCTCGCCGTTCTCTATCCTCCCCCAACGTGCTTGCCGGGTTCGCGGCGATGGATCGCCGCCTCAAGCGTGCAGCAGGGATGGTTTTCATGAGCTTCACCGGACCAAGGATGGACGCAGGCGGCGCCACGCTCGACATGAATGTCTCCGAGCGGCATGGCGACGGCGTACGAACGGGAACGCGCGGCACAGGCGGAACAATTCCCCAGCGTCAAAACCTCGAGCGCGTCGCTCCGGATCGCCATCCATTCGAGCCGATCGACCAGCGAACGGTCGCCACAACGATCGACGCCACGGCCTCATGGCTGTTGGCACGACAGGCCTCCGACGGCCACTGGCGCGGCCCGCTCGAGGGCGACACGATCCTGGAAAGCGAATACATCCTGCTCCTTGCCTGGGCCGGACGGATGGGTCGGTCGGAGATTGCCGGTGCCGTTCAGCGAATTCTCAATCAGCAACTGCCTGGCGGCGGCTGGGCCATCCATCCGGGCGGTCCTGTCGATGTCAGTGCCAGCGTCAAGGCCTACTTGGCGCTCAAGATCACCGGTCACGATCCGCATAGCGAGCCCCTCTGCCGCGCCCGCGCTGCCATTGAGCGGGCCGGTGGGCCGTGGGCCGTCAACAGTTTCACGAAGTTCTACCTGGCGCTGCTGGGCCAGATGTCATACGCCGACTGTCCGGCTGTGCCCCCCGAGATGGTGCTGCTCCCCGACTGGTTCCCCGTCAATCTGCACCGGGTGTCAGCCTGGTCGCGGACGATGATCGTGCCCCTGTCGCTGATGTGGGCGTTCAAGCCGGTTCGTGCGATCGCTCCCGAACAGGGGATCAGCGAGTTGTTTGCCTCGCAGGTGGGCCGGAATGGGCCGGCTCCCGTCGGCGGCAGCGGGGGTTGGGCCCGGTTCTTTCGCGGTGTCGATTGGCTGTTGAAGGCATGCGACAACGTGGGCTTTCGCCCGTTGCGCAGCCGGGCTGTGGCCGCCTGCCGGCGTTGGATGCTGGAGCGGTTCGACGGCAGCGATGGCCTGGGGGCGATCTTCCCGCCCAT
>CAYSPN010000468.1:0-2247 GCA_964432895.1 uncultured Candidatus Kuenenia sp. | reverse complement strand
TCGAGGAAGCTGGCCTGGGTGCCGGTCGTGCCCTTCACGCCGCGGGCGCGGAGCATCCGGCGGCGGTGCAGGACCTCCTCGAGGTCGAGCAGGAGATCGTGGATCCAGAGACAAATCCGCTTGCCAATCGTGGTAGGCTGCGCGGGCTGCAGGTGGGTGCGGCCGAGGCAGACCAGATCGCGAGTCTCCATCGCACGGTCGGCCAGCCGCTCGATCACCACCGCCAGGCGGGCGGCGATGAGATTGAGCGAATCCCGCATCAGGATCAGGTCGGTGTTGTCGGTGACGTAGGCGCTCGTCGCGCCGAGGTGGAGGATCGGGCGGGCCAACGGGCAGGCGTCGCCGAAGGTGTGTAGGTGGGCGAAGACGTCGTGCCGCATCTTCCGCTCGTAGTCGGCCGCCTTCGCGAAATCGATCGGCTCCAGGTGGGCCCGCATCTCGGCGATCTGCGCGGGCGAGATCGGCAGTCCCAGTTCCGCCTCCGCCTCAGCCAACGCCAGCCAGGTCTGCCTCCAGAGCTTGTAGCGGTGGTTGTCGCTCCACAGCCGCGACATTTCGGCCGAGGCGTAGCGGGAGGCGAGCGGGTTGTCCCAGCGGTCGCGGGCATCGGGGCTGGACTCGGAATTCACGGGCGGGCTCCTGGTGCGGTTGCGGATGGTGCAGGGGCGGATGGTGCAGTAGTGGCTGGTGTTTTGGTCGGGTTGGGCAACGCCGCCTGCCGGCTCATCTTGCAGAAGAGCCGCTCCAAGGCCAGCCTGGCCCGCAGTCCCCGCGATGCATCGCTCTTGAGGGACAGATCGAGGTCCAAAAGGCCGACGGGAAGCTGCCTGGCCCGCCGCGGCCCCAGCTGGCCGAGCGACTCGCGAGCCTGGGCCAATGCCTTCGGCCAGGCGGCCACGCCGGCTTCGCGAAGCGCCTGTTCGATGCCGGCGGGCCGGCCGTTGCCCGCAGGCAGGGCGAGCAGCCGGGCTGCCGTCGACAGCCGTCGCACCACTGAGGCGATCTGGGCGCTGATGCCGATGGGGTTCTCGCCGGCCGCGAGCAGCGAGGCGAGCTGCGAGAGAGCGTCGCGGGCGTCGCCGGTGGCGGCGGCATCGATCATGCCCCAGGCGGTGCGTTCGAGTGGACTGCCGGCGAAGTCGTCGATGGCCTCAGGCTGAATGGCCGTTTTCTTGGCGGCCGGATCGGTGGCGGCGGCGAGGCGAGCCAGTGCCTGATCGACCTGTCCGAGGTTGTTGCCGAGGCGTTCGAGCAGTCGCTGCGCCGTGGCGGCCGCAAGCTGGATTCCGTGCCGCGACTGCGACCATTGCCGCACCCAGGCCGCAAGGTTGACCCGCTGCGGGATCGTGATGTCGATGACGAGACCGTGCTTCGCCACCGCCTTGGCCAGCCGGGTGTTTGCCGGCAGGCTCTTCACTTCAAGGATCACGACTCCGCGGCCGCCGCCGGCGCCCCGGGGGGAACTGGCGAGCTTTTCGAGCGACTCGCGGGCCGCCGTCACGAAGCCATCGGCAGACCGCACCACCGCCGCGCGGGTGGCGCCGGCGAACAGCGGCACCGTTGCCGCCTCGTCGAAGACATCGCGGGGATCGGGCGAGGCCTCACCGGAGAACTCCCGCCACGCCCAGGCCCGGTCGGCCTCGTCGGGGCAGAGGCGGTCGCGGAGTAGGGCGAGCATGTGGCCGGCGAGGAACGGTTCGTCGCCGACCAGTGCGATCAGCGAAGGCGTGCCGAGCGACCAGTCGGCGGGCTGCTGAAGGATCTCGAGGGCACTGGCGGCGTCGGACACGGCACGGCTCTCCACGGTGGAGCCGTCAGTGTATAGCGTGTTCGGGGTGAGGTGCGACTTCTCCCGGTGGCGGCCGGTTTTGAAGGTGCTGAGTTCTTATACGTACGCGCCGGTCGGGCTCCCCGAACACGCTTCGCTCGCTCGGCGGCTCGGCGACCGCGTTGGGGATGATGGTGCGCGTGCTGCGCCGAGGCGCCTGATGCTCGCTTCGGTGCTCGGGGAGCCCGCCCTCCTTCGCGTCCATGCAAGCCCGAAGCGCGAGCGAGAGGAAACCGCGTTGCGGCAAGTGTCGCGTGAAGGCAGTCTACGGTGCGCTGGGCAGCGTGCGGACGCCGCCGAGACGGCCGACGACGCGGGTCGTCGACACCGTGACGGGCTCGGGGCTCGTGACGGCGCCCACGTTGCCGGCGGCGTCGGCAATCTCGACCCGGAGATAGACGCGTGCCGGCGTCGCCCGA
>CAYSPN010000467.1:0-3770 GCA_964432895.1 uncultured Candidatus Kuenenia sp. | reverse complement strand
TCCTCTTCGTCATCGTCTTCCCATTCCTCGTCGTCGTCTTCCCACTCCTCGTCGTCTTCCTCGTCATCCTCCTCCTCGTCGCCTTCCTCCTCCTCGGCGTCGTCTTCATCCTCCTCGTCGTCTTCCTCGTCCTCGTCCTCGTCCTCGACCTCTTCCCACTCGTCGTCCTCGTCTTCAAGTTCCTCGTCCTCGTCTTCCTCATCTTCGTCATCATCATCTTCGAATTCATCGTCGTCATCGTCATCGTCGTCTTCATCCTTGGCAGCCATGATGGCGAGACGGTCGAGTCCCGTCCCGGCTGCCGCGTCAAAAAGATCCTCAGCGGCGAGCAACTCAGGGAGTTCGCTCCACGAAAACACGTCAGCGTTCAGCACGTCTTGATGGCCTCGGCCACTCGTCGCAATCGTCACGGCAATACCTCCTGAAGTCTGTTCATCGTTGCGGCTACGGCACGGCGAGCTTGGCAACGGTTGAACAAAGGAACGGAACGGAACGGAAGACAGTCAGCACATCCCGGACAAAAATGAATCTTGAAACCGAACTTGAACGTGTCAAGAAAACTCGGAACCAACGGCCATGCGTGGGAACGAACCCGACACATCCGACGATCAACGCACATTTCTGTACCCGATCGTCCGAAATGATCCAACAGGCTGAACAAAAAAATTTAACGTGGGCCAATAATCTCGGCTCGCCGCCGTCCGCGGATCTGCTTTTTCCCGGAGCGGACGCGAAAGTGTGTCGCGAAGCTGGGCGGCGTGCAAGTCAGCGGCTTTCGGACGATCCCCAGGGGGGCTCAAGACCCGCCTGCCTCTGGCCTGGGAACCAGCCAGCCGTCGGGCTTTTAGGGCAACGGTTCTTCCGACGCGTCGGCTTCCGTTTCCGGTGCAAAAGGCTCGATTCGGGGCAAATCTTCGATCCTTGCCAGCCCGAAAGCCTGGAGAAACCGCCGCGACGTCACATAGACGTTGGGCCGGCCGAGGTCCTCCGTGCGGCCGCCGATCGCCACGAAATCCCGCTCCATCAGCTGCCGTAGCATGTCCTCACAGCCCACGCCGCGAATGGCCTCGATTTCCGCCCGCGTCACCGGCTGCCGGTAGGCGACGATCGCCAGGGTCTCAAGTGCCGCGGCCGACAGGCGGGTTTCGGGGGGGGTGCCCAGCAGTCGCCGCACCCAGGGGCCCAGTGGCGCACGCGTCAGCAGCCGAAAACCGCCGGCAATCTGTTCGACTCGAAAAGCAGACCCAGCCTCCTCCTGCAGCTGCTTGAGTTCGCGAATGAGGACGCGGGCCCGGGTCCCGTCGCTCAGCCGAGCAAGCTTGGCCAGTCGCCGGGGCGAGAGTGGCTCGCGGGCGAGAAACAGGGCTGCCTCCAGGCGGGCCAGTTCGTCGGAGCGGCAATGCAGGCCGGGGGTAGTCTGTTCATCCGGCGTGTGCGGGAAGGTTCTGGCACGGCGAAGCCGGCGGGAACGGAGCGGGCCACGGAGGGTTTCGAGCCCACGCGGCGGGTTCCAGCCACGTCCGAGGCCACGCCTGCTGATGCGACCGAGTTGCTGGTGGAGCGGGCCACGGCAAGGCGTTTTGCGTCGCATGGCGAAGAGCGGCCGAGAACGGCGCCGCAGCCAAAGAGGGAAACGGTCAGCGGAAGCGTCCGCTGGGCAGCGAGCCGCTCGTGCCCATCCCCTCGGTGGCCGCCGGAGGTGGCTGCGTGGCCGCCCGCTGCCGCCACGCCATCACTTGCTCCAGGAGCGCAGCCGAGGCTGAACCAGGGTCGTGGCCGCTCGCCTGAAAAACCCGCTGCAATTGACCGGTCGCGTCGACCGGCACCCGACACGAACTGCTGTACAACCCTTCGGGACCAGGCAGCGGTTGGCAGTCAAACGACACCGCGCCAACCGACTTGAGCTGGGATTCGATCTCCTGCTGATCGCGGGCCTGCTGGTCGCGGACCTGCCGCGTGCGGTCGGCCAGTTGGGCGACCAGTGATGGCGCGGCTGGCTCTGCAGCGGCGGCCTGCGGTGATCCGACCGGCAGCAGACTGGCTGAAGCGGCAGGCGTCACTGCTGCCTCGGGCGGCGTTGTCGGTGGAGGCGGCACGGTTCCAGCCTCGGCGGGCGTTCCCAGCCAGCCACTCGTGGCCGCGGCGAAACCGCGTCGCGTCGCCGCACGAAACTCCGTCGGGATCCAGTGCGAGAACATCGCCAGCGCCGGCACGACCAGCATGCAGCTCACGAGGAGCAATGAACGTAGCTTCATGGTGTCTCGTCGCGCGATTTCAGCCGAGGATGTCAGGGGAGCTTGTGGAGCGGCTCCTGCCCGGAGCGGGCGGGGGCACGGACAAGATGGAACCTTGTCCCCACGGGACGGGGGACGATAGCGGCCGTGGAGCGGTCCTTCAATCCGAAATCGTGGGCAAAAAGCCGCATCAAAGCCCGAAGACAGCGTTGCCGACTCCCCCGCCGAGGGAACGGATGGCGTTTCCACGGTCGGCAGGCATCGCCTCCCGCGATGCGGTACGTTGTCCACAGTTTGCGTGCAATGGGTATCGTGGGAAGCCTGCCCCCGGGATGCAGAGGAAGTTCGATGTCGAGGATCGCCATCAGCCTATGCGGTGAAGGACGCGGCCACGCCACACGGATCTGCACGCTTGTCGAACATCTCGAGCGCGACCACGACATCCTGCTCTTCACGTCGGCTGATGCGTGGGAACTGCTCTCGAAGCGATTCGGGGAAGGACACCCGCGGGTGCGGGTCGTCGAGATTCCCGGAATCGTCTTTCAATACACCGATGGTCGGCTCGATGTGATGCGGTCGATCGCGGCGGGCCTCGACTATCAGGCCCGCCAACTCGGTCCCCTCGTCGATCGGCTGATGAGGGAACTGGAACTGTTCGGCGCCAACATCGCCATCACCGATTTCGAGCCGGCGCTGCCTCGGGCCGCCAGCCGGCAGGGGATTCCGCTGGTGAGCGTCGATCACCAGCACTTCCTGCTGGCCTACGATCTCGATGCCCTTCCATGGTCGCTCCAGTGGAACGCCTGGTTCATGAGCCATGCGGTGTGGATGTACGTGGTGGAGGCGACCGACACCGTGGTCTCCGCTTTTTTCAGGCCGCCGCTCCGCCGTGGGTGGGAGCATGTCGTGCAGGTGGGGCCGCTGCTGCGCCGCGAGATCACGGCCGCGGTGCCCCATGATGGCGGATTTCTGCTCAGCTACCTTCGCCGGCACACGCCTTTCTCGGCGGTCGAGTCGCTCGCCGAATGCGGCCTCCCGGTGAAGGTGTATGGACTCGGTGCACGCGAAAGCGTGGGCAACGTGTCGTTTCACGCGATCGATGAACAACGGTTCGTTGACGATCTCGCAGGCTGCCGGGCGCTGGTGAGCGCGGCCGGCAACCAACTCATCGGCGAGAGCCTGCATCTGGGCAAGCCGCTGCTTGTCCTGCCCGAGCGGGCTCACTCGGAGCAGCTCATGAACAGCTCGTTCCTGGCCGCCATGGGATGCGGTGATTTCGCGTTGCTCGAGGAGGTGACGCCCGCGCGGGTGCGCGGTTTTCTCGATCACCTCGGCGACTATGCGCCGGCGCTGGCAAGCGTAGCCGGGCGGATGGACGGCACCCCCGACGTGCTGCGGATCATCGCTCGCCGGCTGGCGGCCGGCGCGGATGCAGCGACCGTTCAATCGCCGGGATGATCGCCCGCATGGCTCGGGCTCGGTGGCTGATCAGCGCCTTGACGGCGGGCGACAGTTCACCGAAGGTGCGATGGTATT
>CAYSPN010000466.1:0-10166 GCA_964432895.1 uncultured Candidatus Kuenenia sp. | reverse complement strand
CGCAACCGGCAAGGCCCTCTGGCAGAAACGACTCGGCGGCGAATTCTCCGCGTCGCCGATCCTCGCCGAAGGCCGCATCTATGCCAGCAATCAGGGAGGCGACACGTTCGTCCTCTCTGCCACTGATCCGTATCCGGTGCTCGCCACCAACAAGCTCGACGACGGCTGCATGGCCTCACCGGCGGTCTTCGACGGCGCCATCTACCTACGGACCAAGACGCACCTCTACCGCCTCGATACCCGCCCGTGACGGGGCACGGCCAGCCCGGAACCGTGGCCGACTCGCGAAGGGCATGTGTCAACTGGTGGATGCTCCCCGTCGTAACTCCTTGCTGCACTGGCATGGGTGATGCACACTTGTCTCCATGAACGAGCATTCGGACCTTATCCCCACGTCCACCGGTCTGGCCCGCGGCCATGCGGAACCGCGGGATCTCGATGCCTCACCGACGGGCTTCTCGGCCCGCCCTTCCCTCCCGAGGTCGACGGCGCTCTCCCCCGAGCGGATCGAAGCCGTCGATCTCGAAGAGCAGATGGACCCGCTGGCTGTTGCCGAATCCACGGTCGACAGCAGGCGGTCGGTCGCCACGGTGATTGGGCAGTTGATCGTGATCGGCATCGCAACGGTAGCGATCTGGTGGCTGCTCCCCAAGGGCATCACTGCCCGCCCTCCACTGGAGTTGCCGGAGCCGCTCCAGGTTGAGGCCGATTCCATCCCGCCGTCCCAACACGACGCGGAAGCCAACGCCATCGCCCTCCTGAAACAGGCCGTGCCCACCCGGGCGCTCGCCGCCTTTCGCGAGCGTGTCGATTCCACCGACTCGACGAGCGTCAACCTCTGGCGATACTACCTCCAGACGCTGGTTGACCTCGATGAGCGTGCCGAACTTCGGCATCGGGCCCGACAGTTCGCGATGCGGCATCCCGACCGGATCGAGGCCCCCCACTTCCAGTGCGAGGCGTTGCGCCGCGACGACATCGACGCCCACCGCGAGCGGAGCGGGGCGTGGAATACCGTTCTGAGTTCGCTCGGTGATCCGCCGATTGCCCAGGCGTATCTGGCCGAAATTGACCGCTGCCAAAACACGATCAGCGATGCCCTCAATCTGCTCCAGCACCATGACGGCGATTGGTCGTCATCAGGCCGCACGGCGTGGGCCGATCTTCTCCATCTCGATCGCGCCCGTCTCCACCATCACGCCTGGAGGTGCGGCGGCCTCTCCTTCGCCGACCCCCACCGGGAACAGGCGCTCGAAGCGATCCGGCAGATGTCTTCGGCGACTGATGCCGACAGCCTCGCCCTGCGGCTGGACATCTATCGCACCTGTCGGGAGAAATGGCCCACAACCCTTGGCTTCCAAGCGAAGAAGCAGGTCGTGAACGGCTTTGACTGGTCCAAGGACGATCTGCAGAGGGCGATCGACGCCGATCGCGCGGCGCTCGACCACCTCCCCCCGACGGGCCGCCGATGAACGACCCCTCTCTCCGCTCCGCCGACCCCGGTCCTCCGGCCACGTCTGCGTCTGACACCTCCGCAGCGACCTCACCCATGGCGCCGTGGTCGCAGACGATTCCCGACCTGCTCGGCATGTCCGCCGGCGGCGGGTTTCGGCCATCGGCACTCGCACGGCAACTGCTCGTGATCGTGCTCTACGTCGCCGCCGCCCGCCTGATGATGCTCGACCCGTGGTTCACCGGCGACTCACTCGCCAACGCCACCTTTACATGGCGGCAATCGAGCGTGATCACGCTTCTGGGACTGCTGATGGTGTCGGCCATCGCCTTCGAATGGCATCTGCTCGGCGTGTCGAAGGGGCTCAACCTCGTTGGACAGATCGTGCTCGCCTATCCATTCACGCTGTTCGTCGCACGGCTGCTGGGACGGCCGTGGTACCAGGCCGAGACCGGAGGCGTGCTCGGGGCGCTGTTCACCGCGGTCCGTGCAGCCGGGGGACTCCTGGGAGTGAGCAGTTTCATCCCCACCTGGATCTCCGACGCGATCTCGAGCCCGGGCACCGCGATGGTGCTCCTCGCCCTCTGCGTGGTCACCTCGGTCGGCGGCACTGCGGCCACCCGTATGGGGCTCACGGCCGGCCTCTTCTTCATTCCCCTCGCCGTGGCCTTCAGCCAGACGCCCGCGCCTAGCCTACCATTCCTTGGCGGTCTGGCCACGATGCTGTTCGGCATGTACCTGCAGTACCGCGATGTGGAGAAATACCACCGCGACAAGGAGATCCTGCGCCGGCTGCGGCATGTCACCGACGAGTTGGAACGCCGCTCGTGCCTGCGACTCGTTACCCGGACCTGGACCGACGGCCGCCTCGGCGAACAGACGGCAGAGGGTCTCGTGCGACAGACCTACGAGCACGTGCCTGGTGTCGATGCCGTGGCCATCCGCGAGATCACCCGTGCGATCACGCACGACCTCGTCACCACCCACGGCCTGCTTCAGGTACGCCATGATTCGGAGGGGATCTTCCTGGTGCCGCCGCCGGCGCTCGAGTTCGAGGCCGATGTGCTCGAGCAGATCGCCCGGCTGCCGCGGATGGTCATCGTCTTCCTGCTGGCTTCGTGCTGGGTCCTGATGCCCTTCGACATCGTGCCCGATGCGATTCCGCTGGTGGGGGCGGTAGACGACGTGATCGTGATGACGCTGGCGGGCTGGCCACTGGCGCGTCTCCTGGAACAGCGGATCGACCGCCGCCGCTACCGCTAGCGGCCAGTCGATGCGTCGGCACTGGTTGCATCGAGGGCATGGAGCCGGCCGACGCTGCGGAAAAACATCCTGCCGCCGGCGACGGCAG
This sequence comes from uncultured Candidatus Kuenenia sp., assembly GCA_964432895.1. Classification (GTDB taxonomy): domain Bacteria; phylum Planctomycetota; class Planctomycetia; order Pirellulales; family UBA1268; genus CAMCQY01. Next base: position 7,362 of record CAYSPN010000466.1, on the reverse strand, counting down.
GCGTGGCCCGGCACGCTTCGCCCAGCTGCGTTCGCCCCAGCACCTCGAAGGCCTCTCCATCGGCGATGACGACGACCTCGCCCTCGGCCGAGACATTGATCACGGTGCCTCCCACAACGATCGGCGACGCGGAAAATACGCCGCCCACGCGGCCACGCCAGAGCACGGTTCCGTCCGACGCCTTGACGCAGGTCACCACGCCGCGATCGCCCCAGAGATAGAGCCGCTCCCCGGAGCAGACAGGCGTGGGCACGTAGGGGGCGACGCTGCGGTCGAGTTGGTAGGCAATCGCGGGCTCAGGAGGCTTGCCCGTGGCATCGGGTTCGTTCCGTTCTGCCGTGGCGACCGCGGCCGGCCGCACCGCCACGAGCGTGTTGTCGCCGCCCCCCTCGCCGCACGTGCCGAGCACGAGCGATCCGGCCATCACCGGCGACGACACGGTCCGCTTGGGAAAACACTTCCGTTCCCAGAGCACCCTGCCTGTGGCCGGGTCGACGCCTGTCAGACCGTGCGCCATGCTCGCCAGCACGACCAATGCATCGCCGCTCCGCGTCGGATCAGACGACTCGATCACCAGCGGCGTGGAATAGGCCGTCTTCGCCGTTGCGCGCGGCAGCCGCCATTGCTCCCGCCCAGACTTCGTGTCGAGGGCTACGATGGCGCTGGGGCCGTCGTGCTCGATGGGAATGATCAGGCGATCCCGCCACACGGCTGCGGAACAACCAAAGCCATGCTCGCTGGCATAGGGACCGAGATCGGCATGCCAGAGGGGTTGCCCATCGTGCGAATACGCCTCGCAGCGCAGCTGATCCTTTGTCGCCCACAGCCAGTAGACAGCAGCCCCATCGACGGTCACCGATCCAGACGCTGAACTGTTTTGGGCGTGGTGTGGCTCGATCGGTCCGGGGATCTCCCGCTGCCAGAGCAGCCGGCCGTCGGCCATCGCGTGGCACGAGACGAACCGCTTTGCCGCGGCTTCGTCGGCGCTGGCCGTGTAGATTCGCTGCCGCCACACGACGGGCGAGGCGTGCCCCTGTCCGGAAAGACTCACCGTCCACGCCCAGTCCTTGTCAGACCACTGGTGCGGAAAACGCTGCGAGCCTCCGGCACCGGCGCCGCCAGCCCCTCGCCACCGCGGCCAATCGACCGGGCCGGTCATGGCCTCTTCGGCGACCGTGATACCTGAACACCACAAGGCCGCAGATACGAGCACCACGGGGCCCCATTCCCACGCCCGACATCGGTTGCTCCATGCAAGCATCATGCGAGTCAGTATGCCATATGCCGCCGAAAACGCGGAATTTGCCTTTTGAAATCCGGCCAGCGTAGGGTTAGCCCGATGGTCCCGCCAGCCTTGCACCGGCGGTGCTGATCCCAGCACTCACCATCAATTCGATTCTGGTTGACGCAACGAAGAACACTCTGGGCGACCGGAGGGTTCGTCATCACGTAAGCCGGTGCGGGAGGCCACCGCCGAGGTGGCTTTCCGCACCGGCTTTTTTCGTTCATGGCAGAGAACGGCCATGGGAAGGGGTGCAGCGGACGCCGCGATACCACGCCCGACTTTTCGCCGAGCGGGCCTTGACCGCGGAGTGCTGCCATGACCGTGTTTTGTCTGACACACCGGATCGTTCTGGCCGCGAAGGTTCTATTGCCCTGGATCGGCATTCTCGTCGCGACCTTCGTTCTTTCCACACTGCCAGCACAGGGGAGCGTGATCATTTCCGGCACGGGGCGGACGCTGGTCTCGGGAACCGGCGGTCCAGGGTCCGTCTACCATGCCGTGTCCGCTCAGGCGACGCTCTCAATCAGCGGCAGCACGCTCTCGCTGGTGCTCGAGAATACGTCGGCGAACAACACGACTGACCCCGCCGACGTCCTCAGCAGTTTCTATTTCGACATCGCGAAGGAGGGTCTGCGGCCCACACTCACCTACCAGTCGGCGGATGGACCACTCTTCAAACTTCTGAAGGACGAAACGGACAAGGCCTACCGTTACACGCCACCGGCGAAGGCGGGTGAGTCGGGCAGATTCACGTCGGGGACTGGTCCATCCGATCTCCGGGCCTTGAAGACTGGTGACGGGACCTGGCAGCTGAAGACCATGAATACCGCCGAGGTGCCGTTCCTGGGATTCGGCATCGGCACCGTCGGCAACAGCGAATTCCTGGGCAACGGCTTTGACCCCGACTTGGTCGGCAAGGGCAGATCGATGATCAACTTCTCGATTTACCATGGCGGCGATATCCAGCCCAACGGCAACCTGAAAGAGGCCTACCTGCTGCAAAACTCCGGCACGTTCACCTTCGCCTTCACAGACAGCACGATCTGGTCCGAGGCCGACATCCGTCCCAATGCTGTGTTCGGCTTTGGCACCAGCCCCGACGGCAAGATCGTGGTGGTACCGGAGCCTGCGGCTTACGCACTGGCGTTGCTTGGTGCCACAGCCCTCGCCTGCCGGTACGGTTGGCAGCACAAACGGCATGGCCGTCACAGCCCAGCGCCGTAAATACCCGGCGCGGCCACAGGGGATCGGTTTTGGGGTGTATGATTCAGGGGCTGGGTTTGCCGACACGGCTACCTTTGCCGCCCCATGCTCCTGCCCGGCATGGGCACGCCACCCGCAGGATGGTCGGGGATGAACGACAACCGCGAATTCATCGAGGAGTTTCTCGTCGAATCAGGCGAGTGCCTCGATCAACTCGACCGCGACCTGATCGCGCTGGAGGAACGCCCCGACGACTCCCAGCGGCTGGCGAGCATCTTTCGCACGGTGCACACGATCAAGGGCAACAGCGGCTTCTTCGGCTTCTCCAAACTCGGGGCCCTGACGCACAGCGGCGAGCACCTGCTCGGCCGGCTCCGTGATGGCAAGATCCGGCTCAATGACCGCGTCACTGGCACGCTCTATTCGATGGTCGACGCCGTCAGGTCGATCATTCAGGCGATCGAAGAGACCGGCGTCGAGGGAGAGCAGGACTTCCGCGAACTATCCCAAACGCTCGCGGCCGTGGCGGCGGAGGATGGAGATGAGCCCGAGCCCCGGCGTGCGGCCGCTGCGGTGCCCGATCTGCCGCCACCGACTGCCATGCCCGTGGTCCCACCACCGGTCGATCCTGTTCCCGTGGCGCCGACGCCCGCCGCAAGCGCTCCCGCCGCTGCCTCGGCCCCTGCGACTCCCCCAACTCCGGCCGCGATTCCCGCGAAGCCGGCTGCACAGACTGCCGACTCATCCATCAGAGTGGACGTGGGGCTGCTGGCCTCGATTCTCGATCTGGTGGGCGAACTCGTCCTCGCCCGTAACGAACTCCGCAGCATCGAATCCACCGATCCCGTCCTCGAGGGCGTGATCCATCGGATCAACACCGTCACCAACTCCCTGCAGGAGGCGGCCGTCAAGACGCGGATGCAGCCGATCGAGCACGTGTTCAACAAGTTTCCGCGGACCGTGCGGGACGTCGCCGTCGCCTGCGGACGCGAAGTGCAACTGGTGATCGACGGTGCCGACACCGAACTCGACCGTACGCTGGTCGAAAGCATCCGCGATCCGCTCACGCATCTGGTGCGCAATGCCGTCGACCACGGCATCGAGCCCCCCGAGGTACGCGAGGCCAAGGGCAAACCACGGGTCGGCAAACTGCTGCTGCGGGCCTTCCACGAGAGCGGGCAGGTGACGATCGAGGTCCAGGATGACGGGGCCGGCATTCCCGTGGAGGCGGTTCGTGCGAAAGCCGTTGCCCGCGGCCTGATCGACTCCGCCGCCGCCGCCCTGCTCCCCGACGAACGGGTGCTCCAGTTCATCTTCGAGCCCGGCTTCTCCACGGCCGCCCAGGTCACGAGCGTGTCGGGCCGCGGCGTCGGCATGGACGTCGTGAAAACGAACATCGAGTCGATCGGCGGCACCGTCGACCTCAGCAGCCGTCCGGGCCTTGGCACGACGGTTCGAGTCCGCGTGCCACTCACGTTGGCCATCATCCCGGCGCTCGTGGTGCGATGCGCCTCGGAACGGTTTGCCCTGCCGCAGGCTGCCGTCGGCGAGCTGGTATCCCTGCGGGCCGATGGCGGCCCACGGATCGAGGGGCTCGCGGGAGCGGATGTCATCCGGCTGCGAGGCCGCCTCGTGCCCATCATCTTCCTCGACGAATTCCTCGGACTGCGGCCCACCACCGCAGCCCGAGAGAATGGCACGGTCGTGCTCGTGCGGATCGACGACCACGAGTTCGGGCTCGTTGTCGACGGCACGCAGACCCAAGCACCTGCCAGCCATGCAGCCCCGCCTCGAGACAGCCAGGCCGTGACCATCCCCGAGGCGGCCAGCCTGTCGACCATCGTCGTCAAGCCGATCGGCAGCCTGCTGGCGCAACTGGGCATCTACTCGGGTGCCACGGTGCTCGGTGACGGCGGCGTGGTGCTGATCCTCGACCTCCGGGGCGTCCTCCGGGCCGTGGAACTGCCGCCGCAGCCACGTCGAGGCGAGGCAGCCGCCGCAACGTCTCTCTCTGCCGCCGATAGCTATCTGGTCTGCCGCACCGGTGCCGGCCGACGGATCGCGTTGCCCATCGACACCGTCGTGCGGCTCGAACAGTTCGACGGCCACGAACTGCAGGCCGTGGGCGGCAGACGCCTGGTGCGGAGAGGCGACCTGTTCACGCCCGTGGTCGATGCCGATCGTCTTCTCGGCGCTCCGGAGGATCAGGACAGTGCCGGGACAGTCAACCTGGTCGTGCTCGATGACCGCTGCGGCGGTATCGGCATCGCCGTGCGGCAGATTCTCGATGTCGCGGCGGCGGATTCCGTGCTGCAGCCCTCGCTGACCGCTCCCGGCGTGGCTGGGACACTCGCTGTTGGTGGGATCGCCACCGAAGTCCTCGACCTCGCAGCCTTCCTCCCTCCAACTGGCTTCCAAGCGTGATCGCGCCCACCATGTCCAGCTCTCCCAACGACACCCGCTACTGCTGTTTTCTCGTCGGCTCCGAGTGCTTCGCCGTCGCCTCGACAGGAGTGGCCGAGGTGCTCCGCGACGGTAAAATCGCCCGCGTGCCACATGCGCCGGAGGCCGTGATCGGCCTCATCCACCTGCGTGGACGAATCGTGCCGGTGATCGACCTGCGGTGCCGCCTGGGCCTGACCGCGACCGAGACGCCAGCCAGCCGGACGCACCTCGTGATCCACCTGCACGAAGACTGGTATAGCTTGCTCGTGGACGAGATGCTCGACGTGATCGAGGTGGCGGACCACGAGATCGAACACCCATCGAAGCCGGCCGCCGACACGGCGCACGACGCGGTCGAAGGCGTCTACGCAGCCGCAGGCCGGCTCGTGCATTTCCTCGATCCCCAGCGCATAGTCAATTCACTCACGCGGCAGCGTGAGTCTTTTCTCCAGAGACAGGGAGCCTCACATGGCGGCATATGACATCGACACGACGGCATCAAACCTCCGGCTTCCGGCCGCAACGGGTGGCTGGCGATCGCTGCTCGGCAACAAACTGCTCCTGTCGTTGCTCGGCGTCTCCCTGATTCCGCTGGCCCTGATGGGTATTGCCACCTATCGCTCGGCGGCCAACGCCCTGACAGCCGACGCATTCAGCAAGCTGGAGACCGTCCGCACGATCACGGCGAAGTCGGTGGAACGCTATTTCCGGACATTGCACAACGAGCTTCGCGTGCTCTCCGAGGATCGCATGACGATCGACGCGTGCAAGCAGTTCCAGGCCGCCTTCACAACCGTCCTCACCGACAACAAAGCCGACGACAAGTCGGTGGCCCGTGCCCGCCGCGAACTGGACTCGCATTATGGCGGCGAGTTTGCCGCGGAGTATCGCAAGGCATCAGGCGAGGAGCCGGTCACCAAGCCGCATGTCGAGTCGCTCGACGACACTGCCGCCTACCTGCAGTTTCTCTACATCCGCAACAACGAGCATGCCATTGGTTCGAAGCTGCTGCTCGACGCGGCCGACGACCAGTCCTCCTACTCGAAGGTTCATGCGACGTTTCATCCGCTGTTCCGGAGCATCCTCGAGAAATACGGACTGGCTGATGTGTTTCTCATCGACCCCGCGACCGGCAACATCATCTACACGGTGCACAAGGAACCCGACTTCGCCGCCTCCCTGCGGAGCGGACCGCTTGTCGGCACCAGCCTCGCGAACGCCTTCTTGGAGGCCGTCGGCAGTGGACGGCGGGATGCCGTGGCCTACGGACCATTTGCCCGCTACTTCCCCTCCTTCATGGCACCCGCCAGTTTCATCGCGGCGCCGCTCTACGACGGTCGCCAGTTGGTCGGCGTCGTCGCCTTCCAGATCCCGATCGACCGAGCCACCGAGATCATCGGGGAGACGACCGGCATGGGGAAGACGGGCGAAACCTACGCGATCGGATCTGACCGGATGTTTCGCAGCAACTCCCGGTTCGCCGCCGACCTCGGCGTGACCTCCACGATCATCAATCCGAAGATCAAGGTGAACACGGCACCGGTCAAAAGCGCTCTGGACGAGGGCATGTCGGGCACGGCAATGGGGGTCGACTACCGCGACAAGCCCGTGCTCTCGTCGTGGTGCCCCGTCACGATCCACCGCGACGAGGCCTCCGACCGGGGCACGATCCGTTGGGCCCTCATCTCCGAGATCGATCAGGCAGAGGTGCTGGCGCCCATCCACCGGCTTCGCAACTTCGCCCTCACCATTTTCGGCCTCACGACGGCCGGCGTGCTGCTCGTGTCGTCGGGCATCGCCCGGCGGCTTACACGGGAGACCAACCGTCAGGCGGCCCTCGTCGACGGCATTGTCCACAACACGCACGCGTTGGCCAGTTCCTCCGAGGAACTGACGAGCGTGAGCCAGCAGATGAGCGCCGCCGCCGAGGAGACCACCGCGCAGGCCAATCTCGTCTCGGCGGCCGCCGAGCAGGTGAGCAGCAACGCCGGCACGGTGTCGGGCTCGATCGAAAATCTCGTGTCGAGCATCCACGAGATCGCAAAAAGTGCCCAACAGGCCGCCTCGGTCGCCAAGCAGGCCGTCGACATGGCAGGGACCGCATCAAAGACAATGGACGCGCTGGGCTGCTCGAGCGCCGACATCGGCAAGGTCGTAAAGGTGATCACCTCGATTGCCGAACAGACGAACTTGCTCGCCCTCAACGCCACGATCGAGGCCGCCCGAGCCGGCGAAGCCGGGCGAGGGTTCGCGGTCGTCGCCAACGAGGTCAAGGAATTGGCCCGCGAGACCGCGAGGGCCACGGAGGACATCGGCGGCAAGATCGAGGCGATGCAGAGCGACACGCGACGGGCCGTGTCGGACATCGGTGGCATCCGCGAGGTGATCGAGACGATCGACGCCCTGCAGACCAGGATCGCTGCGGCCGT
>CAYSPN010000465.1:0-5705 GCA_964432895.1 uncultured Candidatus Kuenenia sp. | reverse complement strand
TGCGGAACAGCGGCAACCGCATCGGGACCGATGGCAGCGATGGCCACGGCCGCATCGCCGCGTACGGCCGGATCACCATCGGCCAGCGACTTGATCATGTCGTCGACGGCCGGTTTTGCCGCCGGCCCGATCGCCGCAAGGATCTCCAGCACCCGCCCTCGTAGCGCCGGGTCGGAGAGCCTCTCGCGGAGCGTGTCGACGGCCGTGGCGCCCAGGCGAATCAGGGCCGCACCGCCACCAAGGCCCACCTCCGGAACAGGGTCGGACAGCAGGTCTGCGAATTCGCCTGCCAACTGCCGGCGGACCGGTTCGTCCAGTTTTTCGGCCAGATCGGAGAGGCCGGAGGTGGCGGCACTGCGTTCGTTCGGCCGATCGCTGTGCAGGCCCGTGCGGAGACGCTTCACGGCATCATCGACCAGTGACTTGTCGTCCGGGTGGATGCGTGCTCGGGCCCAGCTGGCAACCTCGGCCAGGAACGGATCATCACCGGCTGCGGCCTTCTCGAGTGCCACATCGGCGTCCGCCGCCCGCACACTGCCCAGGGCGAATGCCGCGGGGAACCGCAGGGAGGTGTCGTCAGACTCGAGCGCCTTCACCATCACTGGCGCGGCCGTCGCCGCCTTCTCGCCGATCGCTGCCAACGCCAGGAATGCCTGCATCCGCTCCTCGGTCTCGCCCTCCGCGGCAAGTTGCGCAAGCGATTCCACCGCCGGCGCAGCCTCGGGGCCGATTTCCGCCAGGGCGATGGCGGCCCAATAACGCGACTTGGGCTGCTTGAGTGCTTCGAGCAGGAAGGGCACGGCATCGTCGTCCATGTCGGCCAGCGTGTGGAGCGCCGGCATAACGACCGATGGATCAGCGTCGGCGAGTTGTTTGCTGAGGAGCGGTGCCAATTGCTCCGGCGAAGGGGCCAGACGCCGGAGGGTGCGTACCGCCGACCGCCTCACCCGCGGATCGGGGTGCGTGGTGGATTTGATGAGCGAATCGACCGCAGTGGCATACGCCTGGGCGTCCGACGCGGGAATGTCCTTCCGGCCGTCATCCTCACGAATGAGGCCGATCGCGGCGGCCGACTGCGTGACGACGATGGGGTCTGTGTCTGCCAGAAGGCCGACGAGCACCGGCATCGCTGACAAGGCATCCTCGCCGACCATGCCGATCGCCCGGGCCGCGTGCCAACGAGTGCGGGGATCTTCGTCCGCGGTAGCCTTGATGAGATCGCCCAGCGCTCCCTTCGCCTTCTGGCCGAGCGCGGCGATGTCGTCGATCACCAGCACACGTGCATTTTTGTCAGGGGCGGCAGCGAGTGCCTGCCGGAGTGAATCCAGCGGATCGGCAGGAGCGGCCACAGCGGTCGGCTGCTTGGCTTCGGGGGTCGCTGCCGCGGCAGCTTGCTGTGCCGGAGCGGCCTGCGGCGCCGGCTTGGCGGCCGGCTCGACCTTGGCTGTCTCGACCTTGGCTGGCTCGACGGGGGCGACCGCTACCGCCTTCGGAGGCTCGGGCTTGGGCTGTGGCGGCGTGGCATTGGAACAGCCCACCAAGGCGATTCCACACAAGCTTCCGAACAGGGCTCCGAACCACTGGATCGACGGCGCACGCCTCATCGCAACAGCTCCCAAAAATAGAGACACGAGAGATCGACAAGACAAGAAAGCCAGGACTCCAACTCGCGTGGAAACACGGGCAAACCGCTGTCGTGCCCACGGCGGGAGAAGAGTATACTCGTCACGGTTTTTCGAATACATCAGTATATGATTGTTTCCAAGGAGGGTGCTGTGTGGCACCTCCGCTCCAGTCTGCCGACGAGGACGACCATGACGTGCATTTCTCATGATGCCCGCACTCGAACCCGCTCTTCACGCACACTCACCTTTGCAGTGGCCATCGGCACAGCGACCTTGATCTGGCCCGCGGCCAGTCCGGCGCAATGGGGTGGCGGCTTTGGCTTCAACCGCGGCGGCTATGCCTCCACGGCCGGCCAGGCCGCTTCCTATGGCATGTCGGAGATGATGCGGGCCCAGGGCTACCAGAATCTCGAGAACTCCGAGGCCGCGAAGAATTGGCAGGAGGCCAAGACCCTCGAGATGCAGAACCGCATGCGGTGGACCGAGACCTACTTCGAAATGCGGAAGACCAACCGTGAGGCCAGGGCTGCGGAGCAAGGTCCTCCCGTGAGCCACGAGCAGATGATCCGCATGGCGAAGATGGGCCTGCCTCCCCGACTTGGCTCGACGCAACTCGACCCGGTCACCGGCCATATCGAATACCCGCTGGCACTGACATCTGCGCAGTTTGCTCCCTACCGGGAAGAACTCGACAAACTCTTCGCGGACCGGGCATCGTCCGGCGGCAGCATGCAGTACGAGCAATACCAGCAGATTCAAAAGACGGTCTCGAAATTCATCGACGTCCTCAAGGAGAACGTCGACAACTATTCGGCGGGCGACTATGGCCGCGCCCGCACGTTCCTCGACAGCATTGCCAACGAGGCGCGGTTTCCCGCGGGCTGACGACGCGAGCCCACCATCCCGTGTTGGAGTCAGGGGGCTGCCCGGTCCGGCATGCGGACCCGTCGCAGCAGTGGCACGGTGGCCAGCCGCAGCAGGCTTGAGACGGCGAAGACCGTGACGTAGGCCCGGCTGTCCTCCCCAAGCGTGCGAAGCAGCAGACCGCCGGTCGCCGCTCCAGCAACCGTCGCGATGGCAAGGCCGAGGTTGTAGACCGTGATCACGCCGGTGCGGTCGCGGTGGGGCACGGCATCGAAGAAGAGCAAGGCCACCGCAAGTTCCCAGCAGCCCCAGCAGCAGCCGGCGAGCACCTGCACGGCCACGAGATACGCGACATCCGCCGAGAACAACCAGAAGAGCGAGAGCGGGATGACCGAGAGTCCTCCCGCCCACAAGAGACCGAGCGAACCGATCCGCGACCCGAGCCGGCCGAGGCTGGGCAGGAACAACGCCTTGGCGAGAAAGCCCGTCGCCACCACCAGCATGAAGGCGTGGTAGGAAAAGCCACGTTCGCGGAGCATGTACGGCGTGAAGTAGGGGGCCGAAAACTGGGCCGTGAAGACGAGGCAGCAGAGGTACGTGATGAGCGGCCCGGACGGCGAGTCCGCCATCCGCCGGAGCGTGCGGCCAAGGTCGTGTAGCCAACCGAACGGCACGCCATCGCTGCCCGGGGCCGCCGGCTCGTCGCTTCGGCCAGCCGCGGACGGGCGGGCAAACTCCCGACAGCTCACGAGCATCATCGTGGAGACGAGGCGGCAGATTCCAGCGACGACGAACAGTCCCGCAAAGGCCAGGAGCGTGACCTCGTTACCCTCACCCCACTGCAGGATCAGGCCTCCCAGGACGAAGCCGATGAAGACGCTGAATTGCCCGAGTCTGCTGCGATTGGCGAAGTAGGCCGTCCGCATTCCCTCAGGGATCAGCGTGCCCATCCAGGTATTCCAGGCCGGGGCGCCCGCCATGCCGGCCGACCAATAGATGCTGGCCGCGACGAGCAGTTCCACGAGCGTTGCATGGCCGCGGATCGCCCAGACCGCAAACGGCACGAAGCTCACCGCCTGCACCGCCGTGCAGGCGATGCACCAGCCGCGATTCGTGCCCAGACGGGCTACGGCCAATGGCGTGATCAATTGAAAGACCGCGCCCACGAGCACCGGCACGCTGGCCATCATGCCCGCGGCCACGGGACCGAGACCAAGCGCCAGGGCAAAGGCGGGGAAATACGTCTCGCCAAAGCCGACCATCAGGCTGAAGGCCGCCGCGTCGGCAGTGGTCACCCACAGGTCGCGGCGCAGACCGGCCTGGGGCAGGATCCGTGCGGAAAACGACCGGCGGGGCGGATGGGCGGGCACGGCGTGCGGTCTAAGATGATGGAAAAAAAGTGAGTAGGTCGGTGTTCCTGACCTCCGTTTATACTTCCTCCGCCGCCACGGGACCTGACGAACGTCACGCTCACCGCGCCGGCAGAACAGGTCGACCCACATTCTCGAGGGCAAAACGATGAAGGCACTGGTGACTGGCGCGACGGGTTTCGTGGGTCCAAGGCTCCTGCGCTTGCTCGACGGGCCTGTCGTGCTTTCCCGCAATCCGGCCCGGGCCCGGACGGCCATCGGCCCCCTTGCGAGCCAGATCATCCAGTGGGATCCGCTTCAGGGCCCGCCGCCACCGCAGGCCTTCGAGGGGATCGACGTCGTCCTCCATCTGGCGGGTGAATCGGTGGCCGAGGGCCGCTGGACCGCCGCCCAGAAGGCGAAGATCCGCGACAGCCGCGTCGTCGGCACAAGGCACCTCGTGCAGGGCCTCGCGCAGGCCGCGGTCAAGCCCAAGACGCTCGTGTCAGCCTCGGCGGTTGGCTACTACGGCGACCGCGGCGAGGAGGAGCTCACTGAAGCCGCCGCGCCGGCCCACGATTTTCTCGCCGATGTCTGCGTGGCATGGGAGCGTGAGGCGATGGCCGCTGAGCAGCACGGCGTGCGGGTCGTCACCGCCCGCACGGGCATCGCACTGGGTGCGGGTGGCGGGGCACTGGCCAAGATGCTGACTCCCTTCAAACTCGGCGGCGGCGGCCCGCTGGGCAACGGACGGCAATGGATGCCGTGGATTCATGTTGCCGATCTCGCCAGGCTCTATCTCCACGCCGCCGAGACCGAGTCGATTCGCGGTGCGATGAACGCTGTCGCCCCACACCCCGTCCGCAACAGTGAGTTCACGAAGGCATTGGCACGCCAGCTCCACCGCCCGGCCTTTATGCCGGCCCCTTATTTCGGGCTTCGGCTTCTGTTTGGCGAGTTTGCCAAGGTGCTCTTCGCGTCGCAGCGGGTGATCCCGCAGGTGGCGATCGATACCGGATTCGTCTTTCAGTATCCGGAGATCGCCGCAGCGCTCCGCGAGATTCTCGCGTGACACTGGGCTGTCTGCCCGCATGCAATGCGAGGTCAGATTGCTTCGCTGCCGCGCTCGCCGGTGCGGATGCGAACACATTCGTCCATCGGCAACACGAAGATCTTGCCGTCGCCAATCTCGCCCCGCTCGCCGGAGCGGCCGCCCTTCACGATCGCAGCGATCGTCGGCTCGACGAAATTGTCGTTCACGGCGATCTGCAGCTGCACCTTGCGGAGCAGGTTCACGGCAATTTCGTGGCCGCGGTAGGTTTCCGGATGACCTCGCTGGCGGCCAAACCCCTGAACGTCGAGGACGGTGAGCCGGAACACCTCGACCTCGGACAGCGCCTGCTTCACGCTCTCCAGTTTGCTGGGCTGAATGATCGCGATGATGAGTTTCATGAAATCGACTCCGCCTGAGGCCCCCATGGTATCCAAACCGCGGCCGTCGAACAGGCTGCGGCCGGCTGAATACCGGACGCCCGGCCATCGTGGCGAGACCCTTGGCATCGCCGTCGACGGCCGAAGCCCGCCGGGGCCATGGATGGCCCGGCGGGCGTAAAGCCAGAATGCCCCGGCCTGGGTGAGCTAGGCGGAGTGCCCACCCAAGCCGTTGGGGCATCCTTCTGGATCGTGGCTATTCGTTTCGCACCATCACGAAGCCGTGGTAGGCCTCGTTGCCGTGCTCGTGGATGTCGAGTCCTTCGATCTCCTCCTGCGGCGAGACGCGGAGGCCAACCGTCGCCTTGATCAGCAGCCAGAACAGGGCCGACACCGGCACCACATAGGCACCGACCAGCAGCACACCCACCAACTG